>JBCDKT010000028.1 GCA_038746285.1 Bacteroidota bacterium | reverse complement strand
GCGCTCGGAGAGGGCGAACGCCTCGGCGGGGTCGGCGACGGGCTCGGGCATGAGGACGTGCTCGACGACCTCCTCGATGCGCGAGACGTGGACGACTTCCAGCCCTTCGATGGCGGATGCCTTGATCTCGGCGATGTCCTTCCGGTTCTTCTCCGGCAGGAGGACCGTCTCGATCCCAGCGCGCTTGGCGGCGAGGACCTTCTCCTTGATCCCGCCAACGGGGAGGACGAGGCCGCGCAGCGTGATCTCGCCCGTCATCGCGACCGTGTGCTTGACGCAGCGCTGGGTGTAGATGCTGGTGAGCGCCGAGATCATCGCGACGCCCGCGCTCGGGCCGTCTTTGGGGATCGCCCCAGCGGGGACGTGGACGTGGACGTCCCAGTAGCGGAAGGCGTCGAGCGGGACGCCGAGGTCCTCGGCGTGGGCCTTGATGTACGAGAACGCCGCCTGCGCGCTCTCCTTCATCACGTCGCCGAGCTGGCCGGTCAGGACGAGCCGCCCCGTACCCCGGCTGACGCTCGCCTCGATGAAGAGGATATCGCCGCCGACGGGCGTGTAGGCGAGGCCCGTCGCCACGCCCGGCACCTCGGTGCGCTCGGCCACGTCGGAGAAGAACTTGCGGCCCTTGAGGTAGGTCTCCACGTCGCCTTCCTCGACGGTCTCCTGCTCGGTCTCGCCGAGAGCTACCTTCTTCGCCACCCCGCGCACGACCGAGCCGATGGTGCGCTCCAGCTGCCGGACGCCCGATTCCCTCGTGTAGCCGTCGATGAGGAGTGCGAGCGCGTCGTCCGCCACGTCGAACTGCTCCTCGGTCAGCCCGTTGCGCTCGATCTGGCGCGGGACGAGGTACTGCTTCGCAATCGCGAGCTTCTCGGCGGGCGTGTAGCCGTTGATCTCGATGACCTCCATCCGGTCGCGGAGCGGCGGCGGGATCTGGTCGAGGTAGTTGGCGGTGGCGATGAAGAGGACCTTCGACAGGTCGTAGTCGAGTTCGAGGTAGTGGTCGTTGAAGGTGTCGTTCTGCTCGGGGTCGAGGACTTCGAGGAGCGCCGACGACGGGTCGCCTCGGAAGTCGGACCCGAGCTTGTCGACCTCGTCGAGCATGAAGACGGGGTTCGAGGTCCCGGCCTTCTTGAGGCCCTGGAGGATGCGGCCGGGCATCGAGCCGATGTAGGTCCGGCGGTGGCCCCTGACCTCGGCCTCGTCGCGGACGCCGCCGAGCGACATCCGCACGAACTCGCGGTCGATGGCGCGGGCAATGCTCTTGCCGAGCGAGGTCTTGCCGACGCCGGGCGGCCCGTAGAAGCACAGGATCGGTGCCTTCATCGCGTCGCCTGCCGTGCCGCCGTCGGCGGCGCGCTCGCCCTTGAGCTTGAGCACGGCGAGGTATTCGAGGATGCGGCGCTTGACGTCCTCCAGCCCGAAGTGGTCCTCGTCGAGGACCTCCTGAGCGCGGCCGATGTCGAGGTCGTCCTCGGAGTAGTGCCGCCACGGGAGGTCGAGGATCGTCTCGGCGTAGTTGCGCGTCACGCCGTACTCGGGGCTGGCCGGGTTCGTGCGGGCGAGCTTGGTGAGTTCCTTTTCGAGCGTCTCGACGACGCGTTCGGGGAGCTCGTCGCCGCGCTCGTCCATGCGCTCGCGCAGCTCCTGCGCCTCGGCCCCGCCGCCCTCGCTCTCGCCGAGTTCGTCCTGGATCGTCTTGAGCTGCTGGCGCAGCAGGTACTCGCGCTGCTGCTGGTCCACGTCGGTCTTGACCTTCGAGCGGATCTCCTCGGAGAGCTGGAGGACCTGGATCTCCTGCTCCAGGTATTTCAGGACGAGCTCGGCGCGCTCGACGATCGGCACGGTCTCCAAAAGCTCCTGCTTGTTTTCGACGTCGATCTGGAGGTTCGAGGCGATGAAGTGGATGAGGAAGCCGGGCGACTCGATGTTCTGGATCGCGTAGGCCGCCTCGCTCGGGAGGTTGGGCGACATGTTGACGATCTGGATCGCCATCTCCTTGATCGAGCGGACACGGGCGGCGAGTTCGATATCCTCGCCGACCACCTCCTCGGGGATCGGCCGGACGGTCGCCCGGAGGTACGGGTCGTCCTGGGTGAACTCGCTGATCTCGAAGCGCCGCTTGCCCTGGATCACGATGCTCACCGAGCCGTCGGGCATCTTGATGAGCTTCAGGATCGTCGCGGCCGTGCCGACGTGGTAGAGGTCAGCCGGGTCCGGGTTCTCGACCTCGGCGTCGCGCTGCGAGACGACGCCGATGATGCGGTCGCCGCCGTAGGCGTCCTTGACGAGCTTGAGCGAGGTGTCGCGCCCGACGGTGATCGGGAGGACGACGCCGGGGAAGAGGACGGTGTTTTTGAGCGCCAGGACCGGAAGCTCGTCCGGCAGGCTAGACTCGTGCATCGCCGCCTCTTCGTCGGGCGTGAGGAGGGGGATGTTCTGGGGACCTTCAGGATCGGTCTCGTCGGAGAACCAGTGGGGAAGACGGGTCATCAATGGGAGGGCGTAGACAGACGAGGAGTGGAGCAACCGCGTTGGCCCAAAACCGTGCCACCGGCCGGAGCGTGACAAAGTGGCGGGTTTCAGGTGTGGAAGAGCGGGGGAGAGGAAGAGCGGAGGACGGTCACAGACCGCGCCACCGAAGGTGGTCTTCCCAGCCTCCGCTCGTCCACGCTTCCGCTCCTACTCCGCCAGCAGGCCCTGGATCGTCTCGTCGAGCGCCTGGATCTGGAACGGCTTGCGGACGACAGCGTCGACGCTCTCGGCCTGGTCCTCGGCGTCGGTGTGGCCGCTGAGCAGGACAATGGGGAGGTGCGGGTGGTGCTGCTTGATGCGGTAGGCGAGCTCGCTCCCGCTCATCTCCGGCATCCCGAGGTCGGTTACGATGAGGTCGAAGGGCTCGTCGGCGATGCAGCGGAGGGCGTCGGTGCCGCCGCTGGCCTCCTGGACCTCGTAGCGGCGGCTGCGCAGCAGGCGGACGGTGATGTCGCGCACCATGCGCTCGTCGTCCACGACGAGGAGGCGGGCGGTCTCGACCGAGCGCCGCTCGGCGGGCGGGGCGGCGGGCTCGAGCGTCAGCGGGCTGGCCGCCGCGACCGGGAAGCGGACCGAGAAGCGCGTGCCCTCGCCCGGCGTGCTCGCCACGTCGATGTCGCCGCTGTGCTCCTGCACGATGCCGTAGGCAACGGCGAGGCCCATGCCGGTGCCGTTCTCGCCTTTCGTGGTGAAGAGCGGCTCGAAGATGTGCTGCCGCGTCGCGTCCGTCATGCCGACCCCGGTGTCGTCCACCTGGGCAACCACGCTCGACCCGTCGAGCCGGGTACGGAGCGTGAGGGTGCCGCCGTCGGGCATGGCCTGGACGGCGTTCAGGATGAGGTTGACGAACACGTCGCGCAGCTCGGGCTCGACGCCGCGGACCGGGGGGACCTCGCCGAGTTCTTTGACGAGTTCGATGGCGATGCCCTGGCCGCGCGGCTCGTTGTACCAGTAGGGCCGGGTCAGCGAGGCCACCTCGTCGAGAATCGAGGCGAGGTCGACGAGGTCGAAGCGCTGCTTCTTCTCGTGGCGGATGTAGCGCTGGATTTTGCGCACGAGCGCGGCCCCGTCGAGGGCGGCCCGCTCGATCGTGTGCGGGTGGTCGCGCGTGGCCGGGAGCACGCCGGGCACCTCGTCGAGCGCCCCCTTGAGGAGTTCGACGTGGCCGAGGATGCTGGTCAGCAGGTTGTTGAAGTCGTGCGCGATGCCCATCGCCATCTGGCCGAGCATCTCCATGCGCCGCCGCTTGGTCTGGTCGGTGGCCCAGCGCTTGGGCTCCTGCAGGACCTCGCCCGTGATGACGACCGGGCGGCCCGACGCTCTGGAATGCGGCAGGTGGACGGGGAGGAAGTTGAGCAGCACCGGCACCGGCAGTTCCTCGGGTCGGTGGGCGATGAGAAACATCTGGTGCGTGATCAGCGCGCCGGTGGCGGCCTCGGTGACGTAGTCGCCGGCGAAGCGGCGGTCCTCGGGGCTGAGCCGGTCCCACAGGCCCTCGCTGCCGAAGACCGCGTCCCAGGCCGCGTTCGAGCCGAGACGCTGGTTCTTGGCGGACACCGTGGCCGCGAGCACCTCCGGTGCCAGAAGAGCAAGCACCTCGGAGGAGCGAGTCTCGGGGGTGGGCATGTCCATGGCGGTGGCGGGGCGGAGGACGGGCGGCGGGCAGTCTCTCGGGTGGGCCGCGAGCCACGACCGTCGTGAGCGAGACCGGGAGCGCCTGCACGGCCGGGTCTGCGCCTCAATATAGGCACGGCACCAACGTGATCGGCGTTCCGGGAAGTGGGCAACGACGGCGCGCGGCCCGTCGTCAAGTCGCAGCGAATCCATCAGCGCCCGCCGCCGCCTCGGTGGGGCTCCGCGTACCTTGCTGTCTCCGCGCTTCGCCCGTCGATCTTCCAGACCCGCTCATGTGGCACGAGTCCATCCTCGGCACGATCGGTAACACGCCGCTCGTCCAGCTCCACCGCATCCCGGCCGCGCTGCCCTGCACGGTGCTGGCCAAAGTCGAGTTCACGAACCCCGGCGGCTCGGTCAAGGACCGCATCGGGCTTGCGATGATCGAAGACGCCGAGCAGAAGGGGCTGCTGAAGCCCGGCGGGACCATCATCGAGGGCACGAGCGGCAACACCGGCGCGGGCCTCGCCATCGCCGCGATCGCGAAGGGGTACCGCTGCATCTTCACCACGACCGACAAGCAGAGCCAGGAGAAGATCGACGTCCTCCGCGCCTTCGGGGCCGAGGTGATCGTCTGCCCGACGGCCGTCGCCCCGGACGACCCGCGCTCGTACTACTCCGTCGCCAAGCGCCTCTCGGAGGAGGTCCCGGGCTCGTTCTACCCCAACCAGTACGACCACCCGGCCAACGCCGAGGCCCACTACCGCGCGACCGGCCCCGAGCTGTGGGAGCAGACTGACGGGCGGATCACCCACTACGTCGCCGGGGCCGGCACCGGCGGCACGATCTCCGGCGCGACGAAGTACCTCAAGGAGCAGAACCCCGACCTCAAAACCATCGGCGTCGACCCCTACGGCTCGGTCTACTACACCTACTTCCACACGGGTGTCTTCGAGGAGTCCGAGATCTACCCCTACTTCACCGAGGGCGTCGGCGAGGACATCCTGGCGGGCAACATGGACTTCTCGCTCCTCGACGACTACGTCCGGGTGACCGACAAGGAGGCGATGCAGATGACGCGCCGGCTGGCGCGCGAGGAGGGTCTCTTCATCGGCCAGAGCTGCGGCATGGCGATGGCCGGGGCGATGCAGTGGCTCGAAGCGCACCAGGGCGACCTCAGCGCCGGCGACGTGGTCGTCGTGCTCCTCCCGGACTCCGGCTTCCGCTACCTCTCGAAGACCTACAACGACGAGTGGATGCGCCGCCACGGCTTCCTCGACGAGCGCTCAGCGGTGACCGTGGACCGCATCCTCGCGCACAGCGGGCGCGAGCACGCCGTCGTCGCTGTCTCGCCGTCCCACACCCTCGCCGAGGCCGTCGCCCGGATGACCGAGCACGGCATCTCGCAGCTTCCGGTGATGGAGGACGGGGCCGTCGTCGGGAGCCTCACCGAGAAACGCATCCTCGGCCTGCTCGTCGACGACCCGGCGGCCCGCGACCAAGCCGCGGGCGAGGTCATGGAGGCTCCGCTCCCGACCGTCGCCGCCCATGTGTCCGTCGAAGACCTGTCGGCTGCGCTCAACGCCGCCCCCGGGGCTGTGCTCGTCCACACCCCCGGCGCGGACCGCCTCGACATCATCACGCGCTCGGACCTGATCTCGGCCCTCGCCGCCAACGGACGGTGAGGACGGAGGCGGACGGTGGGACCGGAAGACGGTACGACGGTGGCGCGTTGCGCGACGGTCGCGGTACCTTGACGCACCTCTGCCCAACTCCTCCTCTCCGATCCCAGGCTCTCGACCCCGATTCCTGATCTCAACTCCCGACCGCCATGAGCGACGCCGCCGACACGCCCCAGGACCCGAACGCCAGCCAGCCCCAGATCAACATCGAACTGACGGAGAAGGTGGCCGAGGGGACGTACGCGAACCTCGTCATGATCGCGCACTCGCCGGAGGAGTTCATCCTCGACTTCATCCGGGTGATGCCGGGCGTGCCGAAGGCGCGGGTCAAGAGCCGGATCGTGGTCACGCCGCAGCACGCCAAGCGGCTCCTCGCCGCGCTCGAAGAGAACATCGGGCGCTACGAAGCCAGCTTCGGGGCCATCGGCGAGGGCGGCGGAGCGCCGCAGTTCTCGTTCAGCATCCCGGGCGGCGAAGCGTAGGGGGCAGCGCGAGCGACCAGGTCGCACGATGCTGCTCGCGCCGTGGCTGCGGGCCCTTGCTTGTTGGAGTCGGGACCCCTACTTTCCGGGCGCACCGCGTCCGACAGCCAGGCCTTCTTCGCCCGACCCCGAGCCCCCATGCCCATCAAGCTGCTGGTCACACACACCGGGGACAGCGGAGCGCCGGACGAGTACGTCTTCGACCAGGGCCCCGTCACAATCGGCCGAGACGGGGACAACGCGCTGACGCTCCCCGACCCGTCGCGCGTGCTCAGCAAGCACCACGCGGAGGTGCGCGGCACCGACGGCGCGTACTACCTGGCCGATCTGGGGAGCAAGAACTTCACCTTCCTCAACGGCAAGCGGTTGCCGTCGGACCAGCCGGCCCGGCTCAGCCCCGGCGACAGCTTCAAGCTCGGCGACTTCGAGGTGACGTTCTACCCCCAGGCCGCGCCGGAGCCGCGCGACGACCGGACCGTGTTCGCCGCCAGCTTCGCGAATCCGTTCGACGAGGTGGCGGAGAAACTGGCCGCTTCGCTCGGAGCCATGCGCCGCGTGTGGGAGGCCGAGGGCGGGGCCCACCGCGCCGAGGCCCTGCGCGAGGCGCTCGGCGCCGCAGTGATCGGCGGCGGCGACGAACCGGACGCGGTCGTGGCGGCACTCCTGGGCGGAGGAGTGGTACACGGCGAGGCAGCCGCGCCCGAAGAGGCATGGAGCCCCGCTGCTTCGCCCGCCCCCGACCAGCCGAGCCCGGACGAGCCGGGAGCCAACGAGCCCATGCCGTTCGCGGACGAGCCGCCTGCCTCGCAGGCCGGGAGCCACCCCCTCGCCGTCACGCAGGTAGAGCCGTTGATGCCCCCGGCGATTCCACCACCCGACACCCCGCCGCCGGGCATTCCGCCCTCGGTGGGGCCCGTGCGCGCCGAGCCTCTCCGGGGGGCCGAACTGCCGAGAGAGGCACCGCCGGTTCGGCACGCCGCGCCGGAAATGTCAGGGCTGGACGGTCAGGCCGACCGCGTGCTCGACGCCCTCCTGGAAGTGGTCTCCAAGCTCGTCTCGATCCCGTGGCAGTTCCGGCACGAGTTCATCGGGCAGACGATCGTCCAGACCGACGAGACGGCCTTTCTGTACGAGACGCCCCCCGAGGAGCTCAAAGCACTCCTGCTCGACACGCGCGATCCAGCCGAGGCCGAGCGCCGCATCGGCGTACTCGTGGACGCGGCCGACGCCGTCGCGGTGCACCAACTGGCGATGCTCGACGGGTACAAGGCGAGCGTGCAGGACGGGGCCGGGCGGCTGCTCGGGCAGGTGGACCCGACGCCGCTGGAAGAAGAGATCGAGGCGAGCAGCCCAGTCTATAAAGTACCCCAGCTTCGGAGCGTCGCCGTGCTGGACCGGCTCAAGGAGCTGCACCAGGAACTCGGCGGCGAGGACTGGTCGGTCGCGGAGCGGCGGGCCTTCCGGCCGGCGTTCATCAAAGCCTACCTCGCGCGGATGACCCGGCGCAGGGCCTGACCCCGTGTCTCTCCCTGGAGGCGTGCCGCTCCAGGCTCAAGTTACCCTCACCCCTTTAACCCTCCTTCTCGTTCCATGTCCCTGCGTGCCTCCGTGCGAAACGTCCGGGTCGTAATGTGCGCCCTCACCGTGCTGGCCCTGTCCGGGTGCAGCCGGACGCCGCCGCCGCCCACGCCGACCGTCGTCACGCTGGTCGGCGAGGCCAACCTCAACGCGGGCGGCAACGCGGCCGTCGTGCGCATCTACCAGCTGGCGGGCGACGCCAACTTCCAGCGCGCCTCGGCGCAAGCCTTCTGGCAGAGCGACGAGCAGGAACTTGGCGACGAACTGCTCGGCAGCCCGCGCGAAGTCCAACTCTTTCCCAACGTGACGGAGAGTGCCGATCTGGTGCTCGGTGACGAGACGCAGTTCGTCGGTTTCGCCGCCGACTTGAGGCTGCCGGACCCGGACCACTGGCGAGCCATCTATCCCGTTGACGCGGTGCGTGGCAAAACGGTCGCCGTGCGCGTCGGCGAGAACCGGCTGTTCGTGACCATTCCCTAGCGCACCCGCTGCGTGCCCCCATCCGCATTCCATCATGGCGCAGGACCGAGGCAAGACCGTCTGGTACGAGGGGATGACTCTCGACCCCCACCACCTCCAGCAGTGGGACCGGTACCACCAGGGCGTCGTCCACGCCCGCGTCGGGGCGCTTACGCGGCACGGCTGGGGGCTGACGGAGCTCGCGCTCGATGAAGAGCGGCTCGCCAACGGCGAGGTGGCGCTGCTGCGGTGCGCCGGGGTGATGCCCGACGGGCTCCCCTTCAGCCTGCCCGACGAGGGGCCGCTCCCGGAGCCGCGCAGCCTGGGCGAGCACTTCGCCGCCACCGGCGACGCGCTCTCGGTCGTCCTCGCGATTCCGGCGGAGCGCCCGGGCGGCGGCAACGTGGCCCGCAACGGAGCCGCGAGCCGCGAGACGCGCTTCGCCGCGACCCCGGTCTCGCTCCCCGACGACACCACGGGGGCCGACGAGCGCACCGTCGAGGTAGCACAGCCGAGGTTCAGGATCGGGTTCGGGACCGAGGCGCTGCCTGAGTTCACGGTGCTCCCCGTCGCCGAAGTGCATCGCCGCGAGACCGGCCTGTTCGCGCTCCGCGAGACGTTCATCCCGACCTGCCTCCGTACCGGGGCCTCGGCGCGGCTGAACCAGTTCGCGCGCCGCCTGCTCGAACTCCTCGTCGCCCGCAGCACGACCCTGGCTGACCGGTGGCGCGGCGTGACCCAGCAGCGCGAGCTCTCGCCCGCCGACCTGACCGTGCTGGGGCTGAACCTCGCCATGAGCACCTACGTCCCTCTCCTCAACCACCACCACGCCAGGGGCGACGCCCACCCGGAGGCGCTCTACACGACCCTCCTCGCCCTCGCCGGCCACCTCGCCGCCTTCACTCCTGGTGCCTCGACGGCCCCACGCGACTACCCGGTCTACGCCCACGCCGACCTCACCACCTGCTTCAACGCGCTCGACGCCATCCTAATGGAGTTGCTGGGAGGGGCGGCTCCGAAAGCCAACTACGCCCGCGTCCCGCTCCGCGAGGAGCGCGAGAACCTCTACGTCGCCCAGCCCGACGGCCGGCTGCTCGACGAGGCGCAGTTCTTCCTCCTCGTCCGCAGCGACGACCTCCCCGAGGCGCGGCTGGCCCAGGAGCTTCCGCAGATGATCCGGGTCGCCTCGCCGGACACGATCGACGCGGTGCTCCGCAGCTACACCCGCGCGCTGAGCGTCGAGCACACGAACCGACTGCCCTCCGGGGTCCCGATGGACAACCAGGCGACGTACTTCCAGCTGCAGAAGCGCGGGCCGTTCTGGGAGGCGATCCAGGCCAGCGGCGGCCTCGCCATCTTTGTCCCTGCCGAGTTCGGCCAGCTGCACATGGAGCTGATCGCTACGTGAGAGGAGAGAGAGGAGAGAGAGGAGAGAGACAAGTAAAGCCGAACAAGCTAACGAGACCGTCACCCTTCGAGCCCCTGTCCACCGTCCGCCATGCCCACGACGGCCAGCCCTCCGCCCGACGCGCACTTCGGCAGCTTCGGCGATTTCAGCGCCCGCCTCGCCGACGTATATGCGCCGTGCTTCTCGCTCGCGCTCCAGCTTCGGGCGACGCAGGAGTACGGGGATGCCGAGATGCTCCGCCGCCGGATCAAGCACCTCCTGGAGACTACCCGGCGCGAGGCTGAGGGCACCGGGCTCGCGCCTGAGGACATCCGCGAGGCCGAGTTCGCCCTCGTCGCCTTCCTCGACGAGACGCTGCTCTCGTCGGGGTGGAGCCAGAAGAACCAGTGGCTCTCGAACCCGCTCCAGCTCGAACTCTACGACCGCTTCGACGCGGGCGAGACGTTCTTCGACCGGCTCGACGGGATGCGGGCCAACCCCGGCCTCCACGCCGAAGTGCTGGAGGTCTACTACCTCTGCATGGCGCTGGGCTTCAAGGGGAAGTACCAGTTGCACGGGCAGGAAGAACTCCGCATGCTCGTCGAAGAGGTCCAGAGTGAGGTGGAACGCCAGCCGGGCATGGCACCGGGGCAGCTTGCCCCGCACGGCCAGCCGCGCGGCCAGGTCGCCACTGAAGTCCGCAGCCGGGTGCCAACCTGGGCCGTCGTGACCGCGGTCGTCATGCTCAGCCTGGTGATCTACCTCGGCATGACAGTCTACATGAACCGCACCGCTGCCGAGGTGGCGCGGGACATCGAAACGGTGGCAACCCCATGACGTGGCTGACGAGCAAAGGATTCTGGATCGGCCTCGGCGTGGTCCTCGTGGTGCTGCTGGTGCTGCTGGCCGCGCTCGTCATGGAGTGGTCGCTCGTGGTGACGGGGCTCGCGCTCGCGGTCGCGCTGCTGCTCGTCGGCCTCGCGCTGATGATGCGGCAGATGAAGGCCGCGCAGGCGTCGAGCGGGCTGGAGCAGCAGCTCATGGCCCAGGCGGCCTCGCAGCAGCAGAACGTCCGGCCGGACCAGCAGGCCGAGATCGAGCAGCTCCAGGCGGACCTGGAGCGCGCCATCGAGACGCTCAAGCAGTCCAAGCTCGGCAAGAAGGGGTGGCGGCCCGGTGGCGGCAAGGCCGCCCTCTACGCCCTGCCGTGGTACCTCTTCATCGGCCCGCCCGGCGCGGGCAAGACGACGGCGATCGCCAACTCGGGCCTCAGCTTCCCCGTCGGCACGGACCGCGTGCGCGGCGTCGGCGGCACCCGCGACTGCGACTGGTTCTTCACCGATCAGGCGATTCTCCTCGACACGGCGGGCCGCTACGTCACCGAGCGCGAGGACAACGACGAGTGGATCGCGTTCCTGGAGATCCTCAAGAAGCACCGCAAGGAGCGCCCCATCAACGGCGTCCTCGTCGGCATCGCGCTCGACGAGCTGGCCGGCGCGTCGCCGGCCGAGATAGAGCGCCACGCCGACACCGTCCGCGCGCGGATCGACGAGCTCATCAGGCACCTCGGCATCCGCTTCCCGGTCTACCTCCTCTTCACCAAGACCGACCTGCTGCAAGGCTTCGTCGAGTTCTTCGGCGAGTTCGACCGGCGCGAGCGCGAGGTGATCTGGGGCGCTACGCTGGAGCCGGACGCGGCCCCCGAGGCCGGCTTCCGGGCGCTCTTCGAGCGGGAGTTCGACCGGCTCGCCGAGGCGCTCTCGGGCTTCCGCTCGCGGCGGCTGCGCCGGGCGATGAAGCGCGAGGAGCGCAAGCTGGTCTACAACTTCCCGCTCCAGTTCGCCTCGCTGCGCGGTGCCCTCGGGCCGTTCGTCGCCCGCCTGTTCCAGCCGAACCCGTACCAGGAGACGCCCATCTTTCGCGGGTTCTACTTCACGAGCGGTACCCAGGAAGGCGTTCCCATCGACCACGTCATCCGCGCCATCGAGGCGGAGTTCGACCTCCCGCCGGAGATGACCCCGCTCGGCGCGGAGACCGAGGCCAAGAGCTACTTCATCAAGGACGTGTTCACCGAGGTCGTGATCCCCGACCAGTACCTCGGGCGGCAGACCTCGCGGGCGGCGACGCAGCGGCGGCTGGCCCGCGCCGGGACCTCGGCGGCGGCGGTGGCGGCGCTCGTGCTGTTCCTCCTCGGAGCCTCGCAGGCGGTCTTCCGCAGCAAGAGTGACCTCGACCGCGCCCGCGACGCGGCGTCAGAGGCCGCCCTCGTCCGCTGGGACGACCGCCGCCCGAGCATCGCCAACCTGGACCGGATGACGTTGCTCCGCGACGAGATCGACCGCCTCGGCGGCGGCCCGCCGCTGCTTCAGCTCGGCCTCAACCGGCGCGGGACCGTGCTCGAGCCGGCGCGCGCGCTCTACCACGCGCGGGCACGGGCGTTCGTCGAAGCCTACCCGCTGGCCACGCTGCGGGACCGCCTCGGACGCGTCGCCTCCGACTCGTCGGCGCGGCGGAGCGCCTACGAGGACCTCAAGGCGTACCTCCTGCTCACCTCAGACGCGCAGCGCCTCGACGACGAGGCCAACGCGGCGTTCCTCCAGCAGTACCTGACCGACGTGACCTACGGCTCGCTCTACGGCGCGGACTCCACCTCGGCTATCGCGCCGGCGGGCATCGACCGGCACCTCGCGGCGTTCGTCGAGGGGCTGGACGCCGCCGCCGTCGCGCCCTTCGAGCCCGAGGCGGGCCTCGTCCTGAGCACGCGCGACCTGATCTACGAGCAGCCCTCCGTTCGCGGAGTCTACAACCGCCTCCGCAGCGAGGGCAGCGCCGTCCTCCCCCCGGTCCGCCTCGCCGAGGTCGTGCCCCCGCGCTTCCACGCCATGTTCCAACTCGGCGAGGGCGGCGGGCCGCGCGTTCCGGGCTTCTTCACCCAGCGGGGCTGGGACGAGTTCGCTCGCCAGGCGTTCGAGACCGAGAGTGAAGACCCCTCGCGCGACGACTGGGTGATGGGCGTCTCGGGAGACGAGCTGCCGCCGGACATGCTCCAGGCGGGCGAGATGCTGGCGCGGCTCAACGAGTTCTACTTCGAGGACTACGGGCGAGCCTGGAAGCGCTTCATGCGGAGCGTCCGCTACCAGTCCTTCAGCGATGCGCCGACGGCCGTCACCTACCTCAGCTTCCTCTCGAACACGACGGACTCGCCGCTCATCTACGTGCTGGCCCGGATTACGGCCGAGACGACCTTCGGCGACCTGCCGGGCGGGCAGGTCGGCCAGGGGATAGCGGACGCCGTGCGCCGGCAGGGCGACCAAGTCCGGCGCAGGGTGACCGGCCGCGCCACCGACGGGCTCGGCGGCGACGAGAACATGCACCCCGTGATGCGGCAGTTCGTGGGGCTGCATGCCTTACAGGCGGACCAGGCCGAGAGCGGAGGCGCGGGCGAGGGCCTCTACCGGGCGCTCGAGGCGCTCGGCCAGGTGGGCAGCATGCTCGAAGGAGCCGCCGACCCTGCCCAGGCTGCCGAGTTTGCCGCGGCCGTCGTGGGGGACAACGGCGGGCGTCTGAACAACGCGCTCGGCCAGATCCGGGGCGGACTCCGCCGCCTCGACGCCGACGTGCGCCGGACACTCTTCGAGGAGCCGGTCTACGTCGCGTGGGGCACCATCCTCGGGTCGGCGCAGCGCCGCCTCAACGAGCGCTGGCGCGCTGAGGTCCAGGCCGAGTTCCAGCGCACGCTCGCCGGTACCTATCCCTTCGACCCGAACAGCCGGCAGGATGCCCCGCTCGACGACTTCGAGCGCTTCTTCCGGCCCGGCGATGGCACGCTCGCCGCGTTCTACGACGAGGTGCTGGCTCCCTACCTGACCCAGGACGGCCGGCCGCGTACCTGGGGCGGCGGGTCTATCGGTCTCTCCGGGCGGGCCGAAACCGCGCTCGGCAGGGCGCAGGCTATCGGCGAGGCACTCTTCAGCGGAGGCACACTCCAACTCGCGTTCGAACTCCAGGCCGACCTGCCCGAGCGCGACGGCGACGCGCCGAACCCCAGCCGGGTCTCGGTCCTGATCCACGGAACCCCGGACAGCTACGGCCTGGGCTCGTTCCGTCCCTCGACGCCGTTCGCGTGGCCCGGCCCGTCGGGCGCTCGCCTCTCGGTCTCGACCAACCGAGGCGAACTCGGTCCCAAGCAGTTCGAGGGTGACTGGGCCTGGTTCCGGCTCCTCCAGCAGGCCGACGTGCGACGCACCACGACGACGCAGTACGAGGTGCGCTGGCCATTCCGGGAGCCCGACGAATACGTCGTCACGGCGGTCTACACGCTCAGCACGCGCAGCCGCGCCTTCCCCTTCAACAACGCTACGCAGTTCTTCGCCTTCTCGCCTCCGGCAACGCTAAACTGAGGACAGAGGACAGAGGACAGAGGACAGAGGACAGAGGACAGAGGACAGAGGACAGAGGACAGAGGACAGAACAAGAAAAGCCGCACAAGTTAACGAGGCTGTTGCGCTTCGGGGTTTTCGGCTCCTGGGGCTCGGCACCTGACCCCCGACCCCATGCAGCCTGCTTCTCCTAGCGCAGCGTGCTTCGGCAAGCTGCCGACACACGGCGACTTCGTCCGCCACCACGCGGGTGGGCGGGCGATGCGAGCCTTCGACGAGTGGGTGCAGCGGGACGTAGCGCAGGCGCGGTCGGTGTCGGGCGAGGCCCCTCCAGAGGGTACGACCGCCTGCTTCTTTGCCGATATGCCCGGTGCCCCGCACGCCCTCGCTGGCGCGTTCCGGCCGAGCCGCGACCGGACGGGGCGGCGCTATCCGTTCCTCGTCGCCGTCGAGGTGGAGAAGCGCCAGGTAGACGGGCGGCGCATCCCGTCGTGGCCGGCGCGCTACCGGGCGTTCTACGACGCGGCCGCCGGGCTCGTAGACGACGCCGTCGAAGGCCGCCTCGCCGAAGGCACGCTGGCAGGTCGACTCCAGACGCTGCGCTCGATCCACGACGCCACACCGTTTCTCGTAGACTACGAGTTCCGCCTGCGCCAGGCCCCCTCGCGCGACCTCTGGGCCCGCACCTGGGGCGACTCGGAGGACGGGCGCAAGTACGTCACGCTGAAGAACCTGACGGACGCGCTGGGCCGAGCGCGCAACGGGCACGGCCACCTGCCGGCTGCGCTCCGGCTGCCGCTCCCCAGTGCGACCGGCGATCTCGACGTGAGCTTCTGGCTCGAGACCTGCTGGCAGATGCTGGGAGCTACGCCGGACGCGCCGCTCTTCTTCTGGACGGCGTCCCCGGGGGCGAGCAACACGCTCCTTCTCGCGCCCGTGCCGCCGCCGCGCGGGCTGTTCACCGCAGGCCCCACGCTCACCGACGGGGTGCTCGTGCTCGACGACGCCCGGGGAGAGCCTGCCGCGCTGGCCGCGCTCGCGCTTCCCCCTCGTCTCGGAAGCCTCCTCGAGCACGAAGCCATGACCCTGCTCGACTTTATTCGTCGTATCAATAGGTAGAAGAGCCGAACCAACGGCTCCTGCCCTCCGCCATGCCCGACACGCCCCCCAACGTACCGCCCGTGGAGACGCCGACTGACGCAGCGCCCGACGCCACCGAAGCGCAGAACCTCTCGGCGCTCCTCCAGGCCGTCCGCGCGCCGATCTCCGAGGCGAACCCGGTCGGCGAGGACGTGAAGTACGAGGACAGCTTCCAGCAACTCAAGGCCGAGGTGGACAAGCTCCAGAGCGCGAGCGCCGACGCGGACTTCGAGCGGATCGTAGAGCTCGGCCAGAAGGTGCTCACCGAGCAGTCGAAAGACCTCACGGCGGCGGCCTTCCTCGGGATCGGCCTCGTCCGCACGGCGGGCACCACCGGCGTCGCCGAGAGCGTAGAGGTGGCGCGGCTCCTGTGCGAGACGTACTGGGACGACCTCTACCCGCCGCCCCGGCGCATGGCGGCGCGCAAAAACGCGCTCCAACTCCTCATCGACCGCTCGCACGAGTGGCTCGAAGGCCAGAAGCCGAAGCGCGGCGACGAAGAAGCGCTCGCCCGTGCCCGCGACAGCTACAAGACGCTCCAGGCCCTCGTCATGGAGCGGATGGACGAGCATGCGCCCGTCGTCAGCAAGATGACCAAGCTGCTCGAGGCCAAGCTCCGCGCCGTCCCGAAGGCGCCGTCCTCGAAGCCTACTGCGCCGTCGGGCGACGGAGCCGCCGCGCCGACCGCAGCACCGAGCGCCCCCTCCGAACTGAGCAGTCCGGCCGGCGCAGCCGATGCCATTACCGCCGCAGCGGCTTTCTTGCACGACCACGACAAGACGGACCCGGCCCCGTTCCGGCTCGCCCGTGCGCTGCACTGGGGCGGCCTCCTCGCCGCTCCGCCCGCCGAGCAGGGGCGGACCCGCATTCCGCCGTTCGTCGAGCAGCGCAAAGACTACCTCGACGGCCTCCTCAGCCGCGCCCAGTTCGCCGATCTCGCGAGCGAGGCCGAAGAGACCTTCCGCGAGCAGCCGTTCTGGCTCGACCTCCAGCGCTACGTCGTCACGGCGCTCGACGCGCTCGGGACTCCGCTCACCCCGGCCCGCGACGGTGTGGTCGAGGACGTGGTCGGCCTCGTCCGCCGCTTCCCGTCGCTGCCGTCGCTGACTTTCGATGACGGCACCCCGTTCGCCGACGCCGCGACGCAGGAGTGGATCGAGACCCGCATCCGCCCGGCGCTCGGCGGGGGCGAGCCGGCTGAGCCGGTGCTCGCGACGGACGGCGAGGCGAGCGCGGTGGACAACGCCTACGCCGAGGCGCGCACGCACCTCGCCTCCGGCGACCTCGACGCGGCACTCGCCCTGCTCGGCGAAGGCACCGATGCCGCTGGCCGCGACCGGTTCCGCCGCCGGTTCTACCTCGCCTCGCTTTGCCTCCGCGGCGGCCGACCCGCCGTCGCCCGCCCGATCCTCGAAGCGCTCGACGCCGAGATCGCGGCCCACCGGCTCGACGTGTGGGACCCGGCGCTCGCGCTCGAAGTCTGGACCGCGCTCCACGGCTGCTACGCTGCGCTCCAGCGTGCCACCTCCGCCGCCGACAAGCCCGCGCTCCAGGAAGCCGCCGAGCGCATCTTCGCGAAGGTCTGCGCCGCCGACCCGGCCCGCGCGCTCGCCGTCCAGAGCGCCAAGCAGGGCTAATCCCGCGTCGCGCTCGCTAGTCCCTTGAATTGTAAACTTTTTTCCCTACCTTCCTGAACCCCGCAGGCTTGCGTTCCGGCTTACAAGGTATCCGGCTTCGCCGTGCCCACGCCGCCCAGCCCTGCATCACCCCGAACCGAGGACCGTCATGGCCCAGAGCTTTCAGCGCGAAAAACCCCCCGCCCGCGTCAACCTTTTTCTCGAAGTCGACAAGGGCGACGCCCAGGAGAAAATCGAACTCCCGATGCGGCTCATGGTGATGGGGGATTACCGAGGCCGGCCCGACGACACACCGCTGGCCGAGCGCGAGCTGATCAACCTCAACAAGGACAACTTCGAGGACGTCCTCAAGTCGATGGACGTAAAGCTCGAGTACACGGTCCCGGACGAGCTTTCGGAGAGCGACGACGCCGAGATGAAGGTCGAGCTCGACATCGATTCGATGAAGTCGTTCACGCCGGAGGAGGTCGCCAAGCAGGTACCGCAGCTCAACCGGATGCTCGCCATGCGGAACCTCCTCCAGGACCTCCGCAACCGCGTCGTCTCGGCCAACGACTTCCGCAAGCAGCTCGAAGGCATCGTCAAGGACGAGGCCGCGCTCGCCAGCCTCGCCGCCGAGCTCGAGCAGTTCGTCCAGACCGACGACGCCGGCGAGGACGACGCCGAAGGCTAGACTCCCGATCCCAGACCCTCTGACCCCAGATCCCCATCCTCATGGCTGAGACCCAGCAAGACGGGGCCGCCGCGGCCGCCGAGACCGAAGACCAAGGCAGCATCCTCGATTCCATCTTCCAGCAGGTCGCCGTCGCCGCGCCCGAGGGTGCCGTCAACGTCGGTGAGTTCGACGACGTGACCGCCAACGCCGACAAGCCGCGCGGGGCCGTCGTCGCCGCCGCGCTCCGCGTCTTCGTCGACGCCGTGAACGACCTCGAAGCGCCGGTCGAGAAGGTCGACAAAGAGCTGATCGACTCGATGGTCGCCCAGCTCGACCACAAGCTCTCCGAGCAGCTCGACGCGATCATGCACCACGAGGCGTTCCAGGAGGTGGAGTCCTCGTGGCGCAGCCTGAAGTTCCTCGTGGACCGGACGGACTTCCGCAAGAACGTCAGGATCGAGATGGTCAACTGCTCCAAGGAGGACCTCCTGGAGTCGTTCGAGGACGCGCCGGAGCTAATCCAGTCGGCGCTCTACAGGCACGTCTACACGAACGCCTACGACCAGCCCGGCGCGGACCCCTACAGCGCGATCGTGACGAACTACGAGTTCAAGAACACGCCGCAGGACATCGCGCTGATGCAGCAGGCCTCGCAGGTGGCCGCCGCCGCGCTCTGCCCGTTCGTCGCAAGCGTCGGGCACGAGTTCTTCGGCAAGGAGTCGATGGAGGAGTGGAAGAAGATCCCCGACGTCTCGGCCCACATGGAGACGGTCGACTTCGTCAAGTGGAACGCCTTCCGCGAGAGCCCGGACTCGCGCTACCTCGCGCTCACGTTCCCGCGCTTCATGCTCCGCCTGCCCTACGGCGAGGACACGGTCCCCGTCAAGAACTTCAACTACAACGAGGACGTCACCGGGGCCGACCACGACAAGTACCTCTGGGGCAACGCCTCGTTCTCGTTCGCCTCGAACATGGTGGAGGCCTACGTCCGCGACGGCTGGAGCGTCCAGATCCGCGGCCCGCAGTCCGGCGGCAGGGTCTCCGACCTCCCGGTCCACCTCTACGACGTCGGCAAGGGCAAGCAGATGAAGATCCCGACCGAGGTGCCGATCTCGGAGACGCTCGAGTTCGAGTGCGCCAACCTCGGCTTCATCCCGCTCTCGATCTACGAGGGCAAGGACTTCGCCTGCTTCTTCTCAGCCAACTCCTCCCAGAAGCCGACCCTCTACGACGACCCCGAGGCGACGGCCAACAGCCGGATCAACGCCCGGCTCCCGTACATCATGCTCGGCTCGCGGATCTCGCACTACCTCAAGGTGCTCCAGCGCGAGAACATCGGCGCGACGAAGGACGCCGGCCGGATCGAGGAGGAGCTCAACAAGTGGATCAGCGGCCTCGTCACCAAGATGCCGAACCCGACCGAGGAGATGATCGCCAAGTACCCGCTCCGGAGCGGGCAGGTGACCGTCCAAGACCTCGACGACAACCCGGGGTTCTACCGCGTCCAGATGTCGATCATGCCGCACTTCCAGATCGAGGGGATGGACATCAACCTCTCGATGGTGAGCAAGATGCCGAAGGCGAAGTAAGACAAGCGACGAGATCCAAGCGACGAGCTACGAACTCGCGGCGGGCCCCCGGTCGTCATTCGTAACTCGCCGTTCGTCGCTCTACCTCTGATCTGTTCTTTCGCTGTTTCCTGCGTGTCCCTGTAGGAGGGAACTTCCCGTTTCCCTGGCAGACACTTGAAGCACTCGTTCGGCGGGCTCCGCTCGGCTCTGCTTCACCCCTACCGCTTCATCCAACCAACCCCCAAGAGGTTCTTGCTATGCCCCTCGAATGCGCCATGACTTACTCGAACGACATCGTCGGCTCCAACACCAAAGGAGGTCGCGCTCAGACCTCGGCGATCGTCGAGTTCTCGCACCAAGTCTACAGCCCCGTCGACGTGCAGGAAGGCACCGTCACCGGCAGCCGCGTCCACGGCACGGCCGAGGTGACGAAGGAGATCGACACCGCCTCGCCGTCGCTCTACCAGGCCTGCTGCACCGGCCAGACGCTCGACCAGATCGTGATCGACTTCTACAAAATCACGCCCGCTGGCAAGGAGGAGATCTACTACACGATCACGATGAGCGGGGTGAAAGTGGCGTCGGTCACGAACAACGTCCCGAACACGAAGGACCCGTCGTTCGAGAAGCTCAACCACCAGGAGCGCGTCAGCTTCCTCTACGAGAAGATCAACTGGAAGCACGCCGATGGCTACGAGTACGAAGACGAGTGGGCTGCCATGCCTGCCTAGTCCGGCCTCCGCCTTCGAGCGCCGCACGGGCTACGGGTCTCGGCCCGGCGGACCGTGCGGCGCTCGGCATCTCGGCCCGACGAGCTTCCGATGAAAGCAAGCCTCTACGACGTGCTGCGCGGGCGCTTCGGCGACGGTCGCCGGACCGAGACCGTCGCGCCCGAGGCGCAGCGCGAGCACAGCATCGTCGCCAACCTCGACCGGCTGCTCAACACCCGGCAGGGGGCGCTCAGCCACCTTCCGGGCTACGGCCTGCCGGACATCTCCGACGTCTACCGCGAGATGCCCGGCTCGGTCGTCGAGCTCAAACGGGCCATCGAGTCGACGGTCGAGACGTTCGAGCCGCGCCTGCGCCGCGTCCGCGTCGAGCACCAGGCCACGGACCGCTACGCGATGCAGCTCGTCTTCCTGCTGACGGCCGAGACGCTCGACGGCGACCGCGTCCGCTTCAAGACGACCTTTTCCTCGGAAGAGGAAGCCCACGTCACGCCGGTGGTAAGCACCCGGTAACACCCTGACCCGCGAACGCCTGCCGCCATGAGCCAGCGACGCTACTTCGACGAGGAGATGCGCTACCTGCACGAGGCGGGGAAGGCGTTCGCGCAGGTCCACCCCGAGCAGGCGCGCTACCTCAACATCGACAGCGTCACCGACCGGGACCCGTACGTCGAGCGCCTCTTCGAGGGGTTCGCGCTCCTCACCGGCCGCATCCGCGAGCGCCTCGACGACGAGCTGCCGCAGATCACCGAGGGGCTGTGCGAGCTGCTCTTTCCGCACTTCCTGCGCCCGGTCCCGTCGCTTTCGCTCGTCGCGTTCGAGGGCCAGCGAAGCGGGGAGAAGACCGTGCTCCCGCGCGGCACCGAGGTGCAGAGCGACCCGGTAGGAGACGAGAATACCGTCTGCCGGTTCGTGACCACGCGCGCAGTCACCGTCCAACCCCTTCGCCTCGACGACGTAGCGCTCGCCTGGGCCGCGGACGGGACCTCCAGCGCGGCGCTCTCGTTTGCCTGCACGGCCGGGGCCACCCTGGCTGACCTCGACCTCGGCGCGCTCCGGCTGTACTTCCACGCCGACCCGGCGACGGCCGCGGCGATGCACTACTTCTTCACCCGCCGGGTCCGCACCGTCACCGTCGAGAGCGGCGAGGCGTCGCTCCGGCTGCACGGGCAGGAGTGGGTCCGGCCCGGCGGCCTCGGCCTCGACGACGCCCTCTTGCCCGAGGCCGAGCGCGCGCCGTCCGGCCTCCGGCTGCTGCAGGAGTATCTGGCGTTCCGGCCCAAGTTCTGGTGCGCCGACCTCCTCGGCCTCGACCGGTTCGACCCGGAAGGGCAGGCCGACGCGTTCCGCGTCACGCTCCACTTCGACCGGAGCTACCCCGAGCCGCAGCGCTTCGGGGCCGAGCAGGTGAGGCTCTTCGCCAGCCCCGTCGTCAACCTCTTCGAGCAGGACGCCGAACCGGTCCGGGCGGACCACCGCAGCGCCGAGTACCGCGTTGTGGCCGACGTGCGCCGCCGCACCGGCGTCGAGGTCTACGCCGTCGAGTCAGTGACGGGAATCGAGGACATGACCGGCCGGCGGCACGCGTACCGGCGGCTGCTCTCGCCCGAGCGCGCCGGGGGCGACCGGACCTACACCGCCGTCTCGCGCCGCGGCCTCACCGACCGCTACGAGACGACGCTCACGCTCCAGGGCGTGGCCCCAACCGGCGACGGGACGCTGCCGGTCGAGACCCTGTCGCTCGCGCTCCGCTGCACCAACGGGACGATTCCGCGCGAGCATCTCCGGGAGCGCTCGGTCAACCGCTTCGCCTCGAAGAGCATC
This sequence comes from Bacteroidota bacterium, assembly GCA_038746285.1. Lineage (NCBI taxonomy): Bacteria > Pseudomonadati > Bacteroidota > Bacteroidota bacterium. The sequence goes on along the minus strand of JBCDKT010000028.1, from coordinate 30,092 downwards.
CGCAACGTCGCCGTCCAGAACCTCGTGCAGCCGACTCTCATCCGCTACCCGCCGACCGATCGGCAGCAGGACTTCTACTGGATGCTGCTCTCGCACTGGTCGTTCAACTACCGCTCGGCGGCGACGCGCGAGGCGCTCGCGGGCGTGCTCCGGCTCTACGACTGGAGCGGGGCCGAGAGTGTCCGGCAGCGGATCGATGGCATCCGCGACGTGCGCTGGGTACCGAAGGAGCGCATCCACCGGGGTGCCGTGCTGCGCGGCACCGAGGTCACGGTCGAACTCGACGAACAGAAGTTCGCGGACACCGGCGACGCGGCCCTGCTCGGCCTCGTCCTCAGCCGGTTCTTCGCGTCCTACGCGACGATCAACTCGTTCGTCCACCTCGCGGTCGTCCTCATGCCCTCGGGCGAGACGATGCGGTGGGAGGCCGAGCAGGGAGAGCAGCTGCCGCTGTGAGCGAAGCCACGGTCCATACCGCCCCGGAGCACGACGCGGTGCCTGCCGACGAGGAGGCGCGCCCGACGCGTGGCATCTATGCCGACCTCTTCCGCGCCGGCTACCGGTTCGACTTCTTCCAGGCGGTCCGCCTCCTCGAAGCCTACTTCCCCGACGCCCCCGCGCCCGGCACGAGCGCCGATCCCGACGCCGAGCGCATCCGCTTCCTCCCGCACCCCGCGACCATCTTCCCCTCCTCCGACGTGCGCTCGGTGGCGCTCGGCGATGACGGAGCTGAGGTGACAGTCACCTTCATGGGCCTCTACGGCATCGCCTCGCCGCTGCCGGTCTACCTCTACGAAGACATCGCCACGGAAGCCGCCGAGACGCTCCCGCTCCGGCACTTCCTGGACCTCTTCAACCACCGCCTCTACAGCTACTTCTACCGGGCCTGGAAGAAGTACCGCGCAGGCGATTTCGGGAGCTATGCGCCCTATCTTCTCGCGGTCGCCGGCCTCGCCAACCCGGGCGCCCTTGCCAATGCGCCAGTTTCCACGGACCGCCTCGCCGGCTTGGCCGGCCTCCTCAGCCGGCGTGTCCGTACGGCCGAGGGGTTGAGGACGCTCGTCGGCGCGTTCACGGACGGGCTGGAAGTGGGCGTGGAGGAGAACGTGATGCGGCGGGTGCAGGTCGAGAACCGGCCCCGGCTCGGGCAAAGCGGGACCCGCGCCACGCTGGGCGGCTCGGCGCTCCTCGGCGCGAGCGTGCTCGACGCGGGCGGCAAGTTCCGCGTCGTCCTCGGCCCGATGGGGCTGGAGGACTTCGAGGCCTACCTCCCCGGCGGCGCGCGCGCCGACGCCCTCGGCTGGCTCGTCGGCCTCTACGCCCCCGACCACCTCGACTTCGACGTGCGCCTCCTGCTCCGCACCGGCGACGTGCCCGGCCTCCGCCTCGGCGACCGCACCGCCCGCCTCGGCGAGAACACCTGGGTCGGGCGGCCCCGCGAGGCCGTCATCACCGAACGCATCGTCGCCTACGCCTGAGGGGCAGCGGACAGAAAACAGCGAGCAGAAGACAGCCTCACACTCCCGACCCCGGACACCCGACTCGGCCCCGCCATGATCTCGAAAGACCTCAAAAAGCTCCTCCAGAAGCTCAACGGCACCGTCACCCGTGCCCTCGAAGCCGCCGCCGGGTTCGCAATCGCGCGCGGCCACTACGAGGTCTCGACCGAGCACCTGCTCGCCAAGCTTCTCGAAGCCGGCGGTGGCGACATCCCGCGCGTCCTCGACCGGTTCGGCGTGGACAGCGGGCGGCTGTGGGAGGCGATCACGACGCGGCTCGAGGGCTTCAAGACGGGCAACACCGGGCGGCCGACGTTCTCGCCGATCCTGCTCGACCTCGTCGAGAAGGCGTTCGTCGTCGGGTCGGTCCACCACGGCGACGCCGAGGTGCGCTCGGGCTACCTCCTCGAAGCGCTCCTCGAGAGCGACGGGCTGCGGATGGACGAGGTGACGGACGTGCTCGCGCCCGTCAAGCCGGACGCGCTCCGCGAGGACTTCTTCGAGATCGTCGCCGGCTCGGCGGAGGACCAGGCGGCGCTCCGCACCGGCGGGCCGCGCGCGGCCGGGCCGGGCAAGCGCGCGGGCGAGACCGCGCTCGACCTCTACACCGAGAACCTCACCGAAAAGGCCCGGCAGGGCGGCATCGACCCGATCTTCGCGCGCGACGGCGAGATCCGGCAGATGATCGACGTGCTCAGCCGGCGGCGCAAGAACAACCCGATCCTCGTCGGCGAGGCCGGGGTCGGCAAGTCGGCCGTCGTCGAGGGCCTCGCGCTGCGGCTCGCGCACGGCGACGTGCCGGACAGCCTGAAGGAAGTCGAGATCGTCGGGCTCGACCTCGGGCTGCTCCAGGCCGGAGCCGGGGTCAAGGGCGAGTTCGAGAACCGGCTCAAGTCCGTCATTCAGGAGGTCCGCGAGGCTCCCAAGCCGACGATTCTCTTCATCGACGAGGCGCACACCCTCATCGGCGCAGGCGGAGCTGCCGGGACCGCCGACGCGGCCAACCTCCTCAAGCCCGCCCTCGCGCGCGGCGAGCTGCGGACCGTCGCCGCGACGACCTGGAGCGAGTACAAGAAGTACATCGAGAAGGACCCGGCGCTAGAGCGGCGCTTCCAGATGGTCAAGATCGAGGAGCCCTCGGTCGAGGACGCGACGACGATGCTGCGCGGGATCAAGTCGATCTACGAGGACCACCACGACGTGCAGATCACGAACGAGGCCGCGCACGCCGCCGCCGCCTTCGGCGACCGCTACATCACCGGGCGCCAGCTCCCCGACAAGGCCGTGGACCTCATGGACACCGCCTCGGCGCGCGTCAAGATGAGCCAGTCGGCCAAGCCCGGTGCCGTCGACGACGTCGAGCGCCGGCTCCTGAACCTCGCCATCACCGCGAAGGCGATGCGGCGCGACCTCGAGACCGGCCTCCACGACGACGCGGACGCGCTCGCGGCCCTCGAAGCCGAGCAGGCTGAGCTAGAGCAGCGGCGCGACGCGCTCCTCGACCGCTGGGAGCGCGAGCGCGAGGTCGTGCTTGAGATCGAGTCCGTGCGCCAGCAGATCGCCGAGCACCTCGGCGGCGATGGCGCGCCGGCCGAGCAAGACAGCCTGCGCGACAAGCTAGGCAGGCTCAAAGAGCAGCTGGCCGAGGTGCAGCAGGGCGAGGCCCTCGTCTACGCCGCCGTCGACGAGCGCGTCGTCGCCAGCGTCATCGCCGACTGGACCGGCATCCCGGCCGGCACGATGGAGCGCGACGAGGCCGAGACCCTCCTCGCCCTCGAAGCCGACCTCGGGCAGTCCATCAAGGGCCAGGACGAGGCGCTCGATCAGATCGCCGACACGATCCGCACCGCCAAAGCCGGGATGGGTAACCCCGACGCGCCGATTGCCGTCTTCCTGCTCGTCGGGCCGAGCGGGGTCGGCAAGACCGAGACCGCCAAGCAGCTCGCCGAGCGGCTCTTCGGCGGCGAGCGCTTCCTGACGACGATCAACATGAGCGAATACCAGGAGGCGCACACCGTCTCGTCGCTCAAAGGCTCGCCGCCCGGCTACGTCGGCTATGGTGAGGGCGGGGTCCTCACCGAGGCCGTCCGCCGCCAGCCCTACTCGGTCGTGCTCCTCGACGAGGCCGAGAAGGCGCACACCGACGTGATGGAGATGTTCTACCAGGTCCTCGACAGCGGCATGATGCGCGATGGCGAGGGGCGCGAGATCAACTTCCGAAACACCGTCATCCTGATGACCTCCAACATCGGGAGCGCGACCGTGATCGAGGCGGCGACGGCAGGCAGCCGCCCCGACGCTGACACGCTCCGCGCGGCGATCCACCCCGAACTCGTCGGGCACTTCCAGGCGGCGCTCCTCGGGCGGATGAAGGTGGTCCCGTACTACCCGCTCGACAAAGACGCCATCGCCCGCATCACGCGGCTCAAGCTCGACAAGATCGGCCGCCGCCTCCGTGCCACGCACGGGATGCGGTTTGAATATGGCGACCGGATCGTCGAGCGCATCGCCGAGCGCTGCACGCAGGTCGACTCCGGCGCGCGCAACATCGACTTCATCATCGACCGGACGCTCCTGCCCGAGGCGAGCCGCGCCCTCCTCGCCCAGATGGCCGACGCGACCACGCCCGAGCGCCTCGCCCTCGGCATCGACGAGCAGGGCGACTTCACGTATACTTTTGGCGGAGACGAAGAGGCAGCGGCGGCAGAGCCTGCCGAAGCGGACCTCGCTACTTCCTAACGCTTACTTCGCACCCGATGGCAACGACTCCGGCGAACGCGCTCAAGTTCTCTTTCTCGACGGCCCAGCTCGGCGAGGACACGCTCGAGGTGGTCAGCTTCGTCGGCCGCGAGGCGATCTCGCAGCCGTTCCGGTTCGAGCTCGAGCTGCTGTCCACCGACCCGTCGGTCCCGTTCTCCGACCTCATGGACCAGCCCGCGACGCTCGTCCTCCACGGCGAGGACGAGCCGTGGCCGGTCCACGGCGTCGTGGCGCACTTCGAGCAGGGCGGCCCCGTCGGGAGCGACTACTACCGCTACCGCGCCGTCCTCGTCCCGCGCCTGTGGCGGCTCTCGCTGACCCACCAGAGCCGCATCTTCCAGGAGCAGTCTGTCCAGGAGATCATCGAGGCCGTCCTCACCGACGCGGGCTTCGCCGGGGGCGACTTCGAGTTCCTGCTCCAGGCGAGCTACCCGGCGCGCGAGTACTGCACGCAGTACCAGGAGACGGACCTCGCGTTCGTGTCGCGCCTCTGCGAGCACGAGGGCATCCAGTTCTTCTTCCGGCAGGAGGGGAGCCGCGAGGTCGTCGTCTTCACCGACGACCGGAGCCAGAACCCGCCCATCGAGGGCGAAGACACGGTGACCTACCAGCGGATGGACGGCTTCGCCCAGCCGCACACCGAGACCGTGCAGCAGTTTCTCTTCCGCGAACAGATCGTCACCGGCAAGGTGATCCTCAAGGACCACAACTACCGCACGCCGGAGGAGAAGCTGTGCGTCGAGTCGCAGATCAACCGCGACCAGCCGGGGACGTACTACGAGTACGGCCCGCACTTCCAGGACGCCGACGAAGGCGACCGGCTGGCGCGCGTCCGCAACGAGGAGATCGAGTGCCAGCGGCGCGCCGGGCAAGGGGAGGGGACGTGCCTGCGGCTCCGCGCCGGGCACACCTTCACGCTTGATCAGCACTACCGCCTCGACCTCAACCACGCCTACCTCGTTACCGAAATCACGCACTACGGCTCGCAGCGAGGAGCGATGACCATGCAGGCAGGCGAAGACGCGGCCGTGCCCTACCGCAACGAGTTCAGGTGCATCCCGGCCGACGTCGCGTTCCGCCCGCCGCGTCTGACGCCGGAGCCTCGTCTCCCCGGTGTGATGACAGCGAAAGTCGAAACAGCCGGCGGCCTCTACGCCCACCTCGACGACCAAGGGCGCTACCACGCCAAGATGGACTTCGACCTCGGCGACGCGGTCGACGGCACCGCCACGCTCCCGATTCCCATGAACCAGGGCTACTCGGGGGCGGACTACGGCATCCACTTTCCCAATCACGCCGGCACCGAGATGATCTGGGCGTGCCTCAACGGGGACATCGACCGCCCGTTTGCGCTCGGTACCGTTCCCAACCCATCGCAGGCATCGCCCTCGACGGTGCGTAACAAGCACCAGAACGTTATCCGCACCTGGGGCAAGAACGAACTCACCTTCGACGACAAGCAGGGCGAAGAGAACATCTACCTCCACGCCACCAGAAACCACACGGTCGAGGTGAAGAACGACGAGACCATCACGATCGGTCATGACCAGTCCGAGTGGGTCAGGCACAACCAGCGCCTGCAGGTCGATAACAATCGGGATAAGGTTGTCGGAGCCGACCAGACAGAGATGGTTGGGGCGAACAAGACGATCACCGTTGGGGGCAACCACAGCGAGACGATCGTCGGCAACATGACGCAGAACGTCGCGGGCGCCAAAGCGGAGAACATCACAGCAGCGAAGTCGCTCGCTATCGGGGCAGCCTATCAGGTCACCGTCGGCGCGGCGATGAATGAAACCGTCGGCGGAGCTAAAATGGAAGAGGTCGGCGCGTTCAAAGGCGAAGCCATCGGCGGCAACAAGAGTGAGACCATCGGCGGCTCCAAGTCGGTCTCTGTAGGCAAGAGTTTCTCGATCAACGTCGGCGATGGCCAGTCGCTGAGCGTGGTCAAGGACCTCGACGAGAAGATCGGCGGCAACCACCATGAGCAGGTTACGAAGGAGTGGGCCGTCAACGCGAAGAAGATCCAACTCATGGCCGAGGACCAGATCGTGCTGAAGACGGGCAAGGCCGAGATCATCATGAAGAAGAGCGGCGACATCATCATCAAGGGCAAGAAGATCCAGGTGAAGGGGAGTGGCGATGTCGTCATCAAGGGTAGCAAGATCAAGGAGAACTGAACATGCCCTCGGAACACACTCCTCAAGTCACCGGGCCGGAGTTGCTCGACGCGCCACCTCCCAGTGCAGGAGGCGTGTGCATAGGCACGCTCGTCAGCGCCGAGCCGGGCGCGGGGCTGCGCGTGGTCTATCCAGGCCACGGATGGGATCCCGTCGCTGCCCGCTCGACCGTCGCCGTGACGCCGAGCGCGGTTGGACAACAGGTCGTGCTCGCCTTCGAACAGAGTGACCCGCAGCGCCCCGTCGTGCTAGGCGTGCTGCAGACGGCGCCGGTTCATGAGCCGCCGCCACAAGCACCGGTGCCTCAAGAACACGCTGCCGTGCTTCCGGCTGGCGCGAACCGGCAGGTCCGGGTAGATGGTCGGACGGTCTGCATCGAAGCCGAGCGCGAACTCGTCCTGCAGTGCGGTAAGAGCAGCATTCTCCTCCGCGCTAGCGGCGAGGTGGTCGTCAAAGGACTGAAGATCGTCAGCCGGGCACGTCGGACGAACAAGATCAAGGGCGGCAACGTGCTCATCAACTGATGTGCTCATCAACTGACATGGCAACCGAAGGCCTCGTCAACGAATCTCCCTTCGCAGCGCAGGAACTATTCCTCGCTGACGAAGACGGGCGCGACCTCCTCGCGGTGGTCGTGAAAGCGACGTACGCTATCCGGCCGGGCGAGCCGCTCGCGCTTGCCGAGGAGCAAGTCGCGGTTGACCTCGCAGGCACCTACTACGGCGATCCTGCCGAGTCCAGCATGCGGTTCGAGCCGGAGGTCGCTTTCGCCAAGCCAAGCACTGATGTGGTCCTTGTCGGGCACGCCTACCCTGACCGAGCCGGCGCGCGGCAGGTCGACGTTGGTTTTCAGGTCGGTCCGGTGCAGAAGACCATCCGCGTCTTCGGCGACCGGCACTGGACCTCGACGCTGGGATTCTACAAGATCAGCGAGCCGCAGCCGTTCGAGCGCGTCCCGCTGGTCTGGGAGCGCGCCTTCGGGGGGTGGGACCGTACCGCTCCCGACGAGCGCCAGCACCGCGTCGAGCAGCGGAATCCTGTCGGGGTCGGCTACCGGAAGAAGGTGCAGGTGGCCTTCGTCGAGCAGACCGCGTTGCCGAATCTGGAAGACCCACGCAAGCTCATCACGGCTCCCGGCGATACCCCGCCGCCCGCCGGCGTCGGGTTCATCGGCCCGCACTGGAGCCCTCGGCTCGGCTATGCCGGTACCTACGACGAGACGTGGCAGCAGACGCGGATGCCCCTTTTGCCCATAGACTTCGACCGGCGCTTTTTCAACGCGGCACCTCCCGGCCAGATTACCGGCAGGTATCTTCAAGGAAATGAGTCGGTCGTGATTGCCAACGCGGCATCCGTGCCGTGGCTCTCGTTCAGCCTGCCCACCGAGCCGCCGCCGCACGTAACTGTCGTGCGGCACCGAGCCGCCGACAGACCGCTGGAGCCGCATCTCGACACCGTCATCCTCGACACTGACGCGATGCAGGTGCTTCTGCTGTGGCGAGCGCACCTGCTCATTCCTGCCGGCCCCCACGCCGTCACGGCGATCCACGTCGAGCCGCACGCGCAGTCCGTACACGCCGCGCCCGACACTGCCCTCATTCCTGCTGCCTAAACCAGAGCCGTCATGGGAGTCACTGTAGGCGTCAACCAACTCTCCGTTGTCCACAAAGGCAGCGGCGGCGTCACCATCGCGTTTCCCGACGTGTGCAAGACGCCCGCGCCGCCTGCCCCGCCGGTCCCGATTCCCTATCCCAACATCGCTCGGTCTGCCGACACTGCGAAGGGAAGCAAGAAGGTGAAGTGCGACGGCAACCCGATCTGTCTCAAAGACTCCAACTTCAAGACCAGTACGGGCGACGAGCCGGGGACGCTAAAAGGCATCATCTCCAACAAGACAAAAGGTAAGGCTGAGTTTGTCAGCTTCAGCTTCGACGTGAAGGTGGAGGGGAAGAACGTCGCCCGAGCCCTCGACCTGATGTTGCACAACGACAAAAACACGCCGCCTTTTCCACTCATTCAGCCACCGATCATTAGCATCCCGGGCAACGAGAAGCCGGTGTGTCTGATCTGCGACCAACCATTCTGAGACGCATGGGTGCGCAGCGCCTGGACCTTGCAATCACAGCGGTCGGTATGGTGTCGAGCCTCGGGCTTGATGCCACAACAGGATGTGCAGCAGCGCGGGCAGGGATGGTGCGCCCGACGCCACGCGGGGGCCTGACCGTTCAGGCTGGAGACACCGACGAAGAGGTCGAGGTCCTTACCCACAGCGTTCCCACGGTCACGGACGGATTTACCGGCCTAGGTCGTCTCGCACAGCTTGGGGGAGCAGCGCTGGCCGACCTTTGGGATGGGCTCTCACCGAATGAAGAGTACCGAACAGGGTGCCTGGTCAACGTACCCAGCGGTTTGTACCACACCCAGTGGGAGCGTTGGCGGGAGGCAGAAGGGAGAAGGGAGCCAGTGACCGGCGGAGAGTACGAAATGGAGTGGCGCCAGAATGAGTATGCTTCTCGGCTTTTGCCTACCATGCTACGTCTTGCCGAACTGGACGTGGATACCGAGCACCAAGCCCTGATCTTTGAGGATCAGACTGGATTGGCAACGATGCTGCTGCGAGCCGCAAGCTGGCTCGCTGCTGGGCAGATTGAGCAGTGCATAGTTGGTGGCATTGCCAGTCACCTCGAGCCGTACCTGCTGGAGGCGCTGCTCGGCCTCTCCATGATAAAAACACCCGCCCAGGCCAACGGCTTTCTGCCCGGCGAAGGTGCTGCATTTCTGCTCGTCGAACCGTACTCAGGACAGACAGACACGCTCGGAACGATCAATGTTACGGGTCTCGACGCTGAGCCCGAGGACCGCTTTACCGGTGATCAGCCGCGCGGAGAAGCTCTGGCCCGAGTTACCGATGCTGTCCTCCGCACGTCGGGGTTTATCCCAGACATTATCGTCGGGGACCTGAACGGCGAGGTATGGCGCGCCGCAGACTGGGGTTACGCGCTGTCACGTCTCTACGCCGAACATGACGCTGCTCTCGATCGCCCGGTCTGGTATCCGGCAGCTTCATTTGGGGACACCGGAGCAGCAGCGGGACTGATCGGAGTGGCTCTGACGCTGCACCTGTTCCAGCGGGTCGCGAGGATCGAGCGGGCTTTTCTCCACCTTGCTTCTAGCAGCGGTGCCCGAGCAGCGCTGGCCCTAAGTGCCGCGCGCAACTGACCACACAGGACCGATGGGGAAATCAAGCAAGCACCAGAGCAAGGACCTGGGCGACCGCAAAGGCTGGTTCGAGAAGAACATGGACGGTAACCCGGTAGGCAAGAACTACCGCGATAACTGCGAAGGGCTCGGCTACAATGGCCCTCGCTGGGAGGCGCACCACATCGTGCCCAAGGAATCAATAAAGCAATCTATTGAGGGGAGCCCCGCTCGGCCCGGCAGTCCGACGCAGGGTGTGACCGCGATTGAAATTGAAGGGTACGCTGATTTCTTCGAGGATCTGAAGTGGGTTACTCCGTGGAACCTCGACGATCAGGACAACCTAGTCGGCATGCCTCACCTCAACTCGTTTATGATGTACTTCGACCGCGCTAGCATCGCGCTCGACCCTGAAGACCCGAAGCTGGAAATTCGTGCGGCAGAGATTGTGGGGGCGTACATGAGCCAGCGGATCGGCTCGTTTAACAGGAAGGACAGAGGAACTCGTAAGACGTGGAAGGGGCTTCTCGACAAGGAGGGATCGCCCGAGGGTTCCTGTATCCACCAGTATGTCAACTGGGGCCATACGGAGTATAACCGAGTGGTGGCGAAATGGCTACACCAGATGTGGAATCTCGTCCTAGAGGAGCGCGACGGGCATATTGAAAGCCCCGAGGCATTGGGTGTTGATCCGGCACAAATCGCGCAGGCTCTCAAAAACACCTCTCAGTGGTTCCGTCGGGAACTCGAGACTCGCGGTGAGAATGCTACCGGCGATAACTGGGCTAAGGGATACAGGAGAGTTCTGGGAAACAAGAGGAAGCGGGGTGGAGAGAGAAAGTGGGAGGAGAACCCAGACTACGATCCCACCTGGTACAAGAACTTCACCATGGCGGATGGCTGGAACCCGCTAACCGGAACAGCTAGTTGACCGCGCCTGCTCAGTCCAACCTCAATGGAAGACCTGTACTACATCACGATCCAGAAAGAGCCGACCGCGGCAGTGCTTGACGCCCTGGTAAACATCCCGCGTCCTTACAGACTTAGTAAGGACCTCTCGCTCGCTGCAGAATTTCCCGAGGACACCTATTTCCCCATGCTCCCGAACTATGGCATGGAGCTCCGCGATTTCGTTAATAATCAGAGTGGTGCGCTTGTCATCTCAGAGCGTGTCAGAACGTTCCTAGAGATACAGGAGGATTTAAGCAACGTAGAGTTCCTTCCAGTCGCGGTGCTCGATCATAAAGGACGGCCCGTGGACGAGCAGTTCTATGTCGCACACATCCTAGAGCACCAGAACTGCCTGGATGGTGAGGCCAGCGGCGGAGAAGTCTGGCCGTTTAAGCCGGACGTGTTTGCATCAGTCGAGCGCCTTGTACTCAAAGAGGGATGCCTCGATCCTGGTGTGATTTTGTTCCGTCTGGACAGATACCCATACCCTGTCCTGGTTAGGCAGAGCTTAGCTGAACGGATCAAGGCTCAGGGGTTCACTGGAATTGAGTTCAACGAGTTGGATGGTTTTAGACACATCGCGATCCTCTGACGCATGAGCTATTCGCTCGAACATGTGCATGATGAGGCAGCCCAATACGCGAGCTTTCTCATCGACCGGATCACCGAGGCCTCAACCGTTGAGGACATAGGGCGGATGGCGAACGACCTCGCTGAACTCTACCAGACCCTTGGTCTCTGCGAGCTACTGATCGAAGCAAACACCGAAGGTTTTTTTCACCGACTCATCGACGGCGCTTTAACGAGGCGGTATTTCCTTCGTCGATGTCTGGCTGAAGACCGAGTTCACCCAGAGCGACGCGCAAGTGTGACGGGGCCACTCGTAGGAGCCATTGTGGCGGGGCAGTATGGGGTCGCCCGAGAGCTGGACGATCTCGTGGCTGACGCTCCGGTCGAGGGCCACGAGTACGATGAGGACTACTACTACGCACGGCTCGTCGGTGCGCTGGTGAGAGAGGAGGCAAGCGATGCCGAACGGATCTTCGGACAGTATGTCGAAGCGCTCGGAGAGCTTTCGGAAGCACGGGTCCCGGTGATGCGTGCGCTATTGGATCGAGACCGGTTCGCGTTTCATCAGGCCTTTCTCGGGCTGCTCATTCAGTACGAAGCAGAGATGGAGTACCGGCAGTCTGTGTCGTACCGATACGACGATCACCACCTAGTTTTTCTAGAGGGCCTGGCACTGCTGCGCATTGCCGAAGATTCGGGCATCACCGCAGGCGATGTTTACCGCTACTGCCCAACTATGGCTCGTAAACCTGACTATGCCCGCTTCGAAGCTCGCGCATTTCCCTACACTCCTCTGGATGCCTGAGGGCAAAGCCCGACCAAGCGTGATGCCTGCAACGAATGTTGATAGATGGCGTGAGCTTCTGAGGTCCGGCAAGCTGCTGACCCCTTCATTGTCAGAAGAAGGGTTTCGGATTGAAGTTTACCTCGAACACCTGGCCGACGGGAGCTTCCTCTACGAGCAGCGCCGCGACAGCCTACTCACCGATTTCGAATTGACGTGGCTTGACCGCGCTGCGTCCGAGGAACGGTTTGAGGCGCACGTTGACGGGCTTGTGCTCGGCGAGGAGTTAGCGCTGGCGGTGTGTCAGCAGCAAGCGGAGGAGGGGGGCGCGGGCGAACTGCACGCGGCGCTGCGGGTGGTCTGCTGGCACGAGCGCAAGGATCTGCTGGACGAGGTACTGGAGAAACTGGACGGTGACGACGAAGAGCAGGTGCTCGCGGTACGCGATGCGCTGGCGGCGGAGCTTCCTGAGGCGTGGGCGGAGAACGTTGTAGGATGGCTCGCGGACACCCTCCTGTGGAAGCAGCGGGTCGCGGCGTACGTCATCGGTTACCGGCGGCTGGAGGCCGGGAGAGCACTGCTGGCCGCGCTCCCCCAAGCTGCCCTGGGTGTTCTGCCGGACCTCATCCGAGCGCTGGGTCGGCTGCGCGTGAACGCAGCGCGGACGGTGCTCTACAACGACTACGTGCAACACAGCAGTGAAACCGTACGGGCCGAGGCGGCGCTGGCCCTGCTGCGCCTCAGCGAGCAAGCAGCACTCCAGCACATCGCCTCGCACGAGCGGGACGCGGCGTGGGCGCTCCCCCTCATCGGGATCAGCGGCTCGGCCCATCACGGGCGGATGCTCGCGTCGGCGGCGAGTCCGGCAAGCGCGACGGCGCTCGGGCTGCTCGGAGACCCGGTGGCGGTGGAGGCGCTGCTGAGCCATCTCGAAAATCCGAATCTGGCTGAGGCTGCAGCGCTCGGGCTGTACCTCATCACGGGGCATGCGCCGGTCGAGGAAGCGTTCGTGCCGGAGGAGATGGACGAGGACGAACTGTTCGAGGACGAACTCGAAGCCTACCGGCGGGGCGAGCTCCCGCTGCGTCCAGACGGGGAACCGTATGGCGAGACTGTAGAGCGACTGGCGCAGGACCCGGCCCTGTGGCGGGCGTGGTGGAGCGAGAGCGGCGGGCGCTTCGAACCGGGTACCCGCTACCGACTGGGCGAGCCGTGTACGCCGCTAAGCCTCGTGCGCACCTTGCAAGCCGAGCGGATGCCTCGCTGGCTCAGGCAGCTAGCCCACGAAGAACTCGTTGTCCGCTACGGCATCGATGTCCCCTTTGAGTCGGACTGGCTCGTCACCGAACAGCAGCGGGCGATTGTCGGCGCGGCCCAGAAGGCCACGGAGGACAGCGCGACGTTCCAGCCTGGGTGCTGGTACATCGCGCGCCAGCTGCTGCCGACCTAGAGCATGTTATGGACTCGGTTGGGTCTCAGCGTTTAGGTCTCAGCGTTCTCCTCAAAAACAGCCGTCATTCCCGATCAGGGTCGGGAATGACTCGGTGTGAGGAGGCAACAGTAGCAGAACAGCGTTTCTGCGCCATCAGGGCCTCTCAAGTTGCTAACAAGCTCTAGCTGGGACACAAGGCCTGTTCGTGCGGCCTTTCACCACGGCCCCCCTCGTTCCTCTGTATAATCTTCCTCTGTATAATCCTAGCCTCGCCTATTCTCCGCCATCATGAGTGACGCGCACAAGAACATCGGGATCCGCATCACGTCGGACACGACCTCTATCACGCAACCTGAGTCCGAGTTGCGGCAGCGCGAAGTGCCGATGCCGCTCCGGCTGTTGCTCGTGGCCGATCTCGCGCCGGAGGTAAAACGCAACTGGCGCGGCGAGTCGCTGGTCCGGTCCGTAGACGCGAACGGCTTCGCTAAGCTCATGGCCGAGTGGCAGCCCACGCTCCGGCTCGGCGTGCCCAACCACCTCAGCTCGGAGCCGAAGGCGCTAGAACTATCCCTCCGGTTTACGTCGCTGAAGGATTTTACGCCGGGCGGCCTCGCGCGCCAGGTGCCGGCGCTCGCCCGGCTGCTCGCGATCCGCACCGAGGTCTACGGCGTTCGCACGAAAGGGACCGACCGGGAGACGTTCCGCGCCCGCCTCGCCGAAGCCGGGGTGGATGAAGCCTCGGCAGACGGGCTGTACGCCCAGCTCACGGTCGCGCCGCCCACCCCCGCACCACCCAAACCGAAAAACACTGGCGAGGACGCCGCGCTCGACCGGCTGATGGGAATGGTGGACGCGGGCGCCGACGGCGCAGAGGAGCCGAAGAGCATCGGCGATGCGATAGCGGGTGCCGTCTCGGGCGACGAGCCGCGCGTTGCGGCCTCCGCCGCCGACACTATCCTCGCCGACTTTGACCGCAAGCTCGGCGGCCAACTCCGAGCGATCCTTGAGCACCCGGGCCTCCGGCGGCTCGAAGCCGCGTGGCGCGGGCTGAAGTTTCTCGCGGACCGCCTGCCGCTGCGCGACGGGGTCCACCTCGACGTGCTGCCGGCCGGGCGCGACGACCTGAGCGAGGCGCTCTACGAGCAGGTGCTCCTGCCCGAGCACAGCGCAGACGACGGGCGGGCTCCGCTCTCGGCCGTCCTGCTCGGCTTCGCGTTCGGCAACAGCCAGGCCGACGTGGCTCTGCTCGATGACCTTGCCGGGACCGGAGCGAGCCTCCAAGTCCCCATCATCGCCTCGGTCGACCCCGGCTTCTTCGGACTCGGCGCGCCGGAAGCGGAGGAAGCCATCCCGCTCGTATCTCACCTTGTGGAGGGGCCGGACTACATCCACTGGAACAAGCTGCGTGAGAAGGACGAGGCGCGGTTTGTCGCGCTGGCGTTCCCGCCGCTTCTGCTGCGGGCCCCTTACGGTCCGGACAACCCGTCGAAGGAGGTGCCGCTCGATGAAGAGGGGTTCTTGTGGGGCGGCGGGGCCCTCGCGGTCGGGGTGGCGATGGGGGCGTCCTTTGCCGGGACCGGATGGCCGACCCACCTCGCAGGGCAGCAGATCGGCAACCTGCCGATCCGACCGACGAAGCGCGGGCAGACCCCGCTGGCGAGGCTCCTGCCCGAGGCGAAGGCGGCAGAACTTGCGGAGGCCGGGTTTGCCGTCCTCGCCGGCCACGCCAACGGGGACACGGTGCGCCTCGTGCATGCTCCGAACCTCTCGAAGCCGCAACGCTTCGACGACCTGGATAAAGCGGCGCAGGCGGCAGCTCACGCCACGCTGGCCTGCGGCCTTTTCGCTACCCGCGCCGGGCACCGCCTACTCCAGCTTCCGGGCGAGCTCGACCCAGCGGACACGCTGGAGGCGAAGCAGGACGCCGTCGCCCAGAAGCTCCAGACCTTCCTCGGTGCACCCGGAGCGGAGGTGCCGGCCGACGCCGTCACCGTTGAGCCGGTGCCGGACGCAGAGATCGACGGGCACGATTTGCTCGCGGTGCGTTTGCAGCCTCCGCGCCACGTCCTGTATCATCCGGTCCACCTCGCGGTTGGGCTCCCCGTGCCGCGTGCGTGACGGTGGCCTGCGGTAGCGGCAGTCTCCGTTTCTACCTACTGACCCTGCGGCCTCCACCACCGCAGGGCTGCACCGGCCCTGCTGAGCTTCGGCGAGAAGCTGCGGGCCTGCGGCTCCGCTAGCGCTTACGTCCGTGCCGTCCTCCTACCCGCCGCCAAACGACGCCGAGCGGCCCGCAGTCCGGGTCCGCATCGAGGGCACGTCCATCCCCAACGCGGAGCGGACCTTCACGGAGCGCTTCAGCATCGGGCGCGGCATGCAGGCAACGCTGCTCGTCGACTCGGGACGGGTGAGCCGGGTGCACGTCGAGGTAGCCCGAGAGGACGGGCGATGGGTGCTGCGCGACGCCGAGAGCACGAACGGAACGTACCACAACGGAGCGCGGATCGAGCGAGTCGAACTCGGTGCCGAGACGACGGTGCGCCTCGGGAAGGAAGGGCCGTTCGTCTATCTGTCGGTAGACGCCGCACCGAAGCCAGTGCTGCCCGAGCCCGAAGCAGCCCCGCCCGCGTTTGCTGAGAGGGTTACGAAGCGGGCGCGGCAGCGGGAGCGACCGCCCGAACCAGCCACCGACTGGTCACCGAGCGACGAGGCGTCGGGGCCGACCCCAACCGAATCGGCTCGGACAGAGCCAGGCTACGCAGCCGAGATGAGCGAGCCCCCTGACGCCTCGGCCGATCCGGGGTCCGTCAGCCAGGTCATCCGGAGCTACTTCGAGGAGGAGGGCGCGGGCGAGCCGGCGGGCGAGCGGACGATGATGATCCGCCAGGCGTTCCAAGAGGTGCAGCAGCAGCAGCAACTGGCCTACGGCAAGGTGGTCGCCGGAGTCGCCGTGCTCCTGCTCTGCGCGCTCGGCTTCGCGATCTGGCAGCAGACCCGGCTGGAGCACCTGTCCGGCCTGGCCGAGACCCTCTTCTACGAGATGAAAGAACAGGATCTCCGCACTGCGCAGACGCTCAGCGCCGTTGAGGTGGAGGGGAACGAGGAGCTAGCTGTGCTTCTGGAGGAGCAGGCGGAGGCTGGACGCCGCATGGCGCGCCGCTACGCGGGCTACGTCGAAGAGCACGGCCTCTACCGGGCGCTCTCGGACGAAGAGAAAGAGATCTACCGGGTAGCGCGCATCTTCAACGAGAGCGAGTTTGCGATCCCCGCCGGCTTCATCCGGGCCGTCAGGGAGTACATCGGCTACTGGCAGAGCACGAGGCGCTTCGAGACGGCCGTGCGGCGCGCCGAGAACAACGGCTACACGCCGGTCATCGTCGATGCCTTTCAGCGGCACGGACTCCCGCCCGAGTTCTTCTACCTCGCCATGCAGGAGAGTGATTTTGTCGCCGAACGAGTCGGGCCCTGGACGCGGTTCGGGCATGCCAAGGGCATGTGGCAGTTCATCCCGTCCACGGGGCAGGCCTACGGCCTCGCCACCGGCCCGCGCGAAGACCTCGGCGTCTACGACCCGCAGGACGAGCGGCACGACTTCGAGAGGTCGACCGAGGCGGCGGCGCGGTACCTCGCCGACATCTACACAGAACTGGCCCAGGCCTCGGGCCTGCTCGCGATGGCGTCCTACAACTGGGGCGAGCACCGCGTCGTCCCCAAGCTGAACCGGCTGCAGGCGGGGGCGCAGCAGGACTTCTTCGCGGGGCTCGGCGAGACCCCGCAGCAGCGGAGCTACTGGCGCTTCCTGAACCAGTACGAGGAGCGGATGCCGGAGGAGACGAAGAACTACGTGCTCTACATCTTCTCCGCGGCCGTGATCGGCCAGAACCCGCGCCTCTTCGGCTTCGACTTCGACAACCCGTTGCAGCGCTACATCGAGCAGGCTTCGCCCCTCGCGCGCGCGCCGCTCACCCGCCCCTGACCTGCTCATGTTCTGGAAACGATCCGCCCGTCCTCTCTCCGTCCACTACGGCGCATGCTCCCACGTCGGGCAGGTTCGTTCGGAGAACCAGGACGCCTACGGGGTCTTCCCCGAAGCGGCTCCGGGCGGCGATCCGGTCCCCTGCGTATTTGTCGTGGCCGACGGCATGGGCGGTCACGAGGACGGCGGCCAGGCTAGCCGGGTCACGGTCGAAATCGTTGGCCGTCTGTCTCTCAGTGAGCAGGAAAAGCCCATCGAGGTGCACCTCGCCCGGGCGATTAGCGCGGCCAACGAGCGAGTCTACACGCTGGCGCACGGAGGACCCCTGCCGAAGAAGATGGGCACGACCTGCAGCGTGCTCGCCCTCATCGGAGGTGAGGCCTGGGTGGCACACGTCGGCGACAGCCGGGTCTACCGGGTGAACCAGAACGGCCGCATCGCGCAGCTCACGCAGGACCACACGCTCGTCGGGGAATTGCAGCGGGAGGGCGTGCTGACCGAGGCTGAGGCCGAGCGCCACCCGCAGCGCCACGCCCTCGTCCGCGCCGTCGGGGTCGAGCCGGGCGTCGAGGTGGACGTGGAACGCGTGGACCCCCTCCAGGCAGGGGACCGGTTCGTGCTCTGCTCCGACGGCCTGGCTCGCGTGGCAGACGAAGAGATCCGCGACATCGTTCGCGGGGAAGCACCGCAGGCAGCGGCAGAGCGTCTGGTCTACCTCGCAAACGAGCGCGGCGGGCACGACAACGTGACCGTCCTCGTCGTCGAAGTGCGCTAGCGAGCGTAGCTTCGGCTGGCGGCCTCGCGTCATGCGCCTGCCGCCTCCATCCGTTCCATCTTTCGCTGTGCCCGACACGTTCATCGGCCAGGAGATCGACGGCTACCGCATCCTCGAAGAACTCGGGCGCGGCGGCATGGGGGTGGTGTACAAAGCCGAGGACGTCGCCCTCGCTCGTCCTGTCGCCCTCAAGATGATCGCCCGCGACCTCGCCCGCGACGCGTCCTTCGAGCGGCGCTTCCGGTCCGAAGCCCGGGCGCTCGCCCGGATCGACAGCCCGCACATCACGCGCATCTACGCGCTTCGCCGCACCGAGGCGGGCCTCTTCATCGTGATGGAGTACATCGGCGGCGGCACGATCAGCGACCGCATGGACTTCGGGCCGCTCAAATGGACCGCCGCTCGGCCGCTCGTCCTGGAGATGATCGCAGCGCTCGAGCACGCGCACGGCGTCGGGGTGGTGCACCGGGACATCAAGCCGGGCAACATCCTGCTGAGCGAAGCGGGGCGCGTCAAGGTCACCGACTTCGGCCTCGCCAAGCTCCGCACCGGTGACAGTGAGATCACAGTCACGCAGGGAATCGCGGGGACGCTCTACTACATGTCGCCCGAGCAGGTTAAGGGCGAGCGCACCCTCGACGGCCGGAGCGACCTCTACGCGCTCGGGATGACCATCTACGAGATGCTGAGCGGCCGGCTGCCGTTCGAGCGGGGACAGAGCGAGTTCGAGACGATGCGAACGATTGTCGAGATGCCGTACCCGCCCCTCGCCCAGTTCGCTCCAGCCCTCCCGGCCGGCGTCAGCGAGACGGTGATGAAAGCCCTCGCCAAAGACCCCGCCGAGCGCTACCCGGACGCGGCAGCGATGCGGGCTGCTTTCGCAGCGGTTCCTGCTGGGGCGTCGGCCGGCGGGGGGCGGCGCGAGGCACCGACGATCGTCGAGCACGCGACCTTCGCACAGGAGACACAGGCTACGTCGCCGATGCGCCGTTTGCCCGCCGTCGGCGGCGTGCTCGCGGCAGTACTGATTGCGGCCCTCGCGTTCTGGCTCTGGCCCGCTGCCTCGGGTGTGACGCTGAGTGTCGTCACGGACCCGCCCGGGGCAGTCGTCACGCTCGGCGGGGAGCGGCTCGGCCAAACGCCTATTGAGACGGTGACGAGTGGAACCGGCCGGCTGCGCGTCGAGCGTGACGGCTACCGCCCCGTGGACACGCTGCTCGCGCTCGCCGGGGGAGAGCCCGTGGCATTGCGGTTTGACCTCGCGGCTTTGCCGCCGGACCAGCAAGAGGTGCGGCTCCTGGAGGTGACTTCGACCCCGGCCGGGGCGACCGTCTCCGTGAATGGATCGCCTGCGGGGACGACGCCGCTGACGTACGAGGACACGACCGGCGCGCCCGTCACGCTGCGCCTGGAACGCGCCGGCTACCGACCGTGGACGCGCGAGGGCGTAGAACTCCAGCCGGACGCCCCGACGCAGGTCGCCGCCGACCTGCAGCGCGTTTCGGAGGCTACCCCGCCGCCGACCGATCCGCCTTCGCAGCAGCCCGGCACGCTCGTCTTGACGTCCAGGGGAGGCGGGACGGTCCGCGTGGCCGGACAGCGAGCCACCGGCACGGGCACGTTCTCGCTCACACCTGGTCGCCACACGGTCCGCTGCGAAAGCCCGGAGTACGGACCCTATGAAACCACGGTGCGGGTCCGCGCTGGACAGACCGCGAGGGCGACGTGCCACTTCGTGACGCCGGTCCGGGTGCAGGCGAATCCGGCCTCGGGGAGCGGGGACGTGTGGGGCGAGATCTGGATCAATGGGCGCAACACGCAGGAGTTTGCTTCTAAGGAACTCTCGCTCGGCCCCGGCACCTACCGGGTCGAGGTGCGGCGCGAAGGGTATCGGGTAGAGCCAGCGAGCCACACCATTACCCTTCGGGCAGGGCTGGAGCAACCCGATCCCGTTCCCCTTATATTTGAAATGAAAGAGCAGTAAGAAGAGCGCGACGTGCGCCAGATTGCGGCAGCGGCCCCGGGGAGGTGCTATTTTCGTTCCGGTGAGAAGGGCCACGCGCCCGAGCTATGCCTGTCCACCTGTCCAGAAACCTATGACACCGCTTCTGCACCACACACGTTGCGCGCTGGCCTGCCTCGGAGCCGTACTGCTCGCGCACGCGGCCTACGCACAGCACGACGAGGCGCGGCTCGGCGAAGCTATCGCCGCGCACCGAGCCGCGGACTACGAGACGGCCATCGTCGGCTTCGACGCACTCGTTGAGGACGAGGCCGCCGACAAGGAGGTCAAGAAAGAGGCGCTCCAGTGGCTCGGCCGCACCTACGCCGCCCGCAACGCGTGGGACGACGCCCGGCTTGCGCTCTTGAAGCTGCTCGAACTCGAGCCCCCGCTCGTCGAACTGCGCGGCGAGGCTCCACCACTCCAGAACCTGTTCTACGAAGTCCGCGCCGAGTACGTCGGGAGCTACGTCGTCGAGCGCGAGGACCCGGGGATGAAGACGCTCGCTGTGATGGACTTCGCCAACAACTCGGTCGACGAGAAGGAGCGCTTCGACCCGATGCAGGGCGGCTTCGCCGACCGCCTGGTGAACCACCTCCACGGAGCGACCAACCTGAAGGTCGTCGAGCGCGACCGCATCCAGTGGCTCCTCGGTGAACTCGAACTGCAGCGCGACGCCTCGGTCGTAGACCAGCAGACGGCCGTCGAGACTGGCCGGCTGCTCGGCGTCACGGCGGTCCTCTTCGGCTCGTTCACGATCTTCGGCAAAGACATGTGGCTCTCGGCTCGGCTCGTGAAGGTCGAGACCGGCGAGATCCTGTTCAGCGAGCAGGTCGAAGGCCGGTGGCGGGACTTCGCGGACCTGGCCGGGGCGCTCTCCGAGCGCGTGGCCGATGCCATCGACGTGGAACTGGCAGAGCAGGGGGGGAGCGGTGCGACACGCTCCGCCGATGCCATGCTGGCCTACTCCGAGGGCCTCAGCCTGATCGACCAGGAGCGGTACCAGGAGGCCTACGACAAGTTCATCGAGGCGCTGGAGCACGACCCGGGCTACACCCGCGCCCGCGAGCGTGCCGACAGTCTGCGTCTGCTCCTAGGATGATCCTCTAGCGCTGCCGCTCATGCTCGTCTGCTCCCGCCCGCTGATGCTCCGCTCGCTGCTCGCGCTGCTGGCCGCCGGCCTGCTGGCCGCGTGCGCCCCGGCCGGCGTGGCGACCGACGAAGGCGCGCTCGACCGGGCGATCACGCGCGCGCAAGCCGACCTCGTCCGCCGGCCCGACAACGTGCGGGTGCGCCGCGACCTCGGCGTGCTCCTCGCCCAAGCCGAGCGCTTCGGCGAGGCGGAGGGGTACCTCCGCCAGGCGTACGTTGATGACAGCAGCGACCCCAAAACTGTCTACTACCTCGGCCTCACGCTCGAAGCCGAGGGGAGCCGCGACGAGGCCATTCGCTTCCACGGGCAGTTCGTCCGCGTCTCGCCTCGGTCGCCGTTCCGGCCGCTGCTGCAGGGGCGCTACGAGTGGCTGACGCGGGAGCGCCTCCGCGAGGAGGTCGGCGATCTCGTGGCGCGCGAGGACACGCTCGGGAGCGACACCGGGCCGCCGGGCGTCGTGGCGGTGTTTCCGTTCGCCTACCTCGGCAGCGACCCGCAGTTCATGGCTCTCGGTCGGGGTCTCGGCGAGATGGTGACGGCCGACCTGGCACGCATCGGAGGGTTGCAGGTCGTTGAGCGGGTGCGGCTCCAGGCACTGCTCGACGAACTGTCGCTCGCGCAGCGTGCCGCGTTCGACCAGCGCACCACGCCGCGCCTCGGCCGCCTGCTCCGCGCCGGGCGCGCCGTCGGCGGCTCCTTCGACGTGAGCGACGGCGACCTCCGCGTCGACGCCGCCCTCTGGGACCTCGACGAGCCGGAGCCCGCCCTCCAGACGCGCACCGACGACCTCAACCGGCTGTTCCGGCTGAAGCGGGAGGTGGTCCTCGGGATTGTCGATCAGATCGGCGTGACGCTCTCGCCCGAAGAGCGCGCCGCGCTCGACGTGGTGCCGACGCGCAACCTCCAGGCGTTCCTGCTCTACGCGCGCGGGCTCCAGGAGGAGGACGACGGTAACTTCGCCGCTGCTGCCAGCGCCTACCAGGCCGCCGTCAAGCGCGACCCCGGGTTCGGCGAGGCCGCGGCACGCGCCGAGCAGGCCCGGGCCGTCGAGCGAGCCGGCGGGTCCGTCGGGAAAGGACTGGCCGCGGCGCGGACGCTCGGAAACGTTAGACGGATCGACCTGGTCGGCAGCCGGCTCCAGCGCCTCAACGACAGCGTGGGTTCGACCTTCCTGCCCGGGGGCACCTCCCGCAACCCGGCTGGCGAAGGGGCGACGGGGAGTGGGGTCACCTTCGAGCCGCTTCCCGGCCCGCCCGGCCCGCCCGGCGGCAACCGACCCCGATGAGTATGCGCTCCATCAACCGAACCTGGTGCCTGCTCGTCGCCCTCGCGTGTGCCGCCGCGCCGAGCGTGCAGGCGCAAGCATCCTGCAACGACGTCACCGTTTTCTGCTACGAGGACTTCGTCGTCGAGGTGAACCGCCTGCTGCCGGTCGTCGGCGAGCCGCTCCAGGTGACGGTCACCTCCCGCGAGGTCAGTACCCTCAGCGGCACGCTCTTCTACCGCGTCACCGGGACGAGCGCGTACACAGCGGTCGCCGTAGAACCGGAAAACGGCCTCGTGTTCACCGTCGAGATCCCGGCCGACGCCCTGACCGTGCGCGGCCTCGACCTCTACGGCGAGCTGTTCGACGGCAGCGAGGTGCTCACCTTTCCCGAGGAAGACCCGGCGGAGAACCCCGTCCGCTTGCCCATTTTCCTCGGCTCGTTCAGGGCCGACGCAGGCCTCGTCCCCCGCACGTACCGGATGGTCTCGGTCCCTGCCGACATCGAGGTGCAGTCGGTCCGGGAGATTCTGGAGGATGACCTGGGCAGGCCGGACGCGGCTCGGTGGCGCGCAGCGCGCTGGCAGCCCGCGCTGGAGCGGTACGAGCTGTCGCCCGACCAGGCCATCACGAGCGGCGACGCCTTCTGGGTCGCTGCGGCGACGGGCGGCGCGTTCGACGTGGACCTGGCGAACTCCACCAACCCCGACTCGCTAGCCCCGATCGTTCTGCAGCCGGGTTTCAACCAGATCGGGAACCCCTACGCCTTCCCCGTGGACTGGGCTGACGTTCTCGCCGACGGAGACGTGAGCCTGCCGGTCCGCTACGATGGGGTCTCGCCCTACGTCGAGGTGACGCGGCTGAAGCCGTGGGAGGGCTACTTCGTGTCGAACAACGAGGACCGGCCTGTCACCCTCAGGGTGCTGCCGCGCGAGGCGGGCGTCGGCCGCGAAGCCTTACCCGTGTCGGCGTCCTACACCGTGCGCCTGAGCGGACGGTCCGAAGCCTACGCGGATACCCTGAACGTGGTCGGGTTTGCCGAGGGCGTAGCGCCCAGTCTCCGCGAGCCGCCGCCTATCGGCGATCACCTGCGCGTCAGCGTGCTCGGCGAGGGCACCTCTTGGACGCGCAGCCTCCGGCCCACGCCCACCGACGGCACATTCTGGGAGGTGGAGGTCACGGCGTCGGAGGACCTGCTCGGCGCGCCGCGCCGCGTCACGCTGTCGCTCGCCGAAGAGGGCGCGCGGCGGCCCGGCTTCGGCCTCTGGGTCATCGACCGCGACCTCGGGACGGGCATCGACGTGGACGGCGGCACGTTCGAGGTCACCCTCGGGCCGGACGCGCCGGTGCGCCGGCTCCGCATAATTGCCGGGACCGAATCCTTCGCCGAGGCCGGGAGCGAGGGCGCGCCGCTGGAGCCGGTCGCGTTCGCGCTCGACGCGGGCTTCCCCAACCCCTTCGCCGCGCAGACCACGATGCGCTACCGCCTCGCTAGGCGCGGCCCTGCCACGCTCGAAGTCTTTGATCTCCTCGGCCGCCGCGTCCGCGTGCTCGCCGACGCCGCCCACGAGGCCGGGCCCCACACCGCCGTGTGGGACGGGCGCGACGGCTCAGGCCGCCTCGCCGCCAGCGGCGTCTACCTCGTTCGCCTCCGCGCAGCCGGTGCCTCGGCCACACGCCGCGTCGCCGTGCTCCGCTAGCCCCTCGAACGACGTGCGACACCTCGCGCTCCTCTTCTTGCTCACCCTTGCGCCTGCTGTGCTCGGACAGCCCGAGCCGTCGGCGCTCTACGCGGGCGGGGACCGGCAGTCCGTCCGGGTCAGCCTCGAAG
Organism: Bacteroidota bacterium; assembly: GCA_038746285.1. Lineage (NCBI taxonomy): Bacteria > Pseudomonadati > Bacteroidota > Bacteroidota bacterium. The sequence goes on along the minus strand of JBCDKT010000028.1, from coordinate 5,717 downwards.
GGGTCTACCAGCGCTTCACCGACGAGGGGCAAGACCTCGCCGAAGTGAGCGTGCCGCTCGGCGTCTACCTCCCCCTCGGCGCAAACGTGGCGCTGGGGCTGAACGCCAACTACGCCGCCGTGAGCGGGAGCGAGATCGAAACCCTCTCTGCCTTCGGCGACGTGCAGTTCGTGGCGAGCTACTTCCAGCCGGTCGGGGACGGCAGCGTGGTGCTGAGCCTGGGCTTCAACGCCAACACGGGCAGCAGCGCGCTGACGTTCGAGGAGTTCGAGGCGGCCACGCGCGCGAGCCAGACCGTGTACGACTTCCGGGTGCCGACCTTCGGACAGGGGCTCCGCGTCGCGCCCGCCGTCACCTACGCTTTTCCCCTGAGCGACCGCGTTGCCCTCGGGCTCGGCGCGTCGTACCAGTACCGAGGGCCGTACGAGCCCCTCGCCGACGAGCTAGACCAGTACGATCCGGGCGAAGAGGTGTTGCTCACCGGCGGGACCGATCTCAAGGTCACTGACCTGTCATCTGTTTCGCTGGATGTCTCGTATGCGCTGAACGGGACCGACTCGTGGGGTGCCATCGAGTATGAGCCGGGCAACACGGTCTCGGCGGCGATGCAGTACCTGCAACTCGTCGGGCGGCACGAGGTGCGCGTGCTGGCCCGGTACCAGTCGCGGGGCGAGGGGCGTCTGCCGCAGGCGACCGTGCTGGGCGGGACGGCAGCGGAGACCGCCGTGCCGACGCAGCTGCTGGTCGCAGCCACCGGGCAGATCGAGGTTGCGCCGGTGCTTCGCCTGGGCGTGCTGGCACGCGCGCGGATCTACGGCGAGAGCGCGCTCGTCCCCGAAGGCCAGACGCTCACCGACCTCGGCCTGGTGCCGACCGTCCGGGTCGGGGAGCGGCTACACCTGACGGGGCGGTTCGTCTACACGCTCGGCAGCTTCAGCGGGTTTACTGCCGGCGGCGGCATGAGCATCGCGTTTTGAGCGCGGGCTCTATCTTGCGGCTCACGATCCGAAGCCCTCGATGACCTCTTCTCGCCTCAGCATCCCCCGTGCCCTCACTCTCTGGACTGTCTACGCCGTCGTGTTCGCCGTCGCGGGCGGGCTGGGGGCCGGAATTCCGGCGCTCCTCGTCGAGCTTGTTGCCGGGGAGACCTACGACGACACGCTCTACGCCATCATGTTCGGCGTGACGGGCTTCATCGGATACCAGTTGGCGCAGCGCGTGGCCGGTCCATAAGACTTCTGGCAGGAGGTTACGCCGGGCCAGCGGCGGGGTCTATGGGGGTGAGACCCTCCACCAACCCCTGCCGCGATGCTGTCCCACGTCTGGAGCGCCACCGTCCTCGGCGTCGACGCCCTCCCCATCGAGATCGAGACCCACACCGAGCCCGGCCTTCCGAAGTGGACCGTCGTCGGGCTCCCCGACGGGGCCGTGCGCGAGAGCCGCGACCGGGTGTGGGCGGCGCTCAAGAACTCCGGCCTGCCCGTCCCGCGCGGGGCGATCACCGTCAACCTCGCCCCGGCCGACGTGCGCAAGGAGGGCGCGGCGTTCGATCTCCCGATTGCCCTCGGACTCCTCGCCGCCAGCGGCCTCGTTCCTCAGGAGCGGCTCGGCACCCTGTTCGCGCTCGGCGAGTTGTCGCTCGACGGCTCCCTGCGCGCGGTGCGCGGGGTGCTCCCGGCGGCGGTACGCGCGCGGCGCGAAGGCAAGCCGGCTATGCTCGTCCCCGAAGCCAACGCCGCCGAGGCCGCCGTCGTCGAGGGGCTCGACGTGTACCCCGTCGCTACACTGCGCGACGCCGTCACGCTTCTCGCCGACGGCCCCGGCGCGCCCTTCCGCCGCGACCTCGACCGCCTCTTCGACGAGGCGCGGCACTACCCGGTCGACTTCGCCGACGTGCGGGGGCAGGAGAACGTCAAGCGGGCGCTCGAAGTGGCCGCGGCGGGCGGGCACAATGCGCTCCTGATCGGGCCGCCCGGCGCGGGCAAGACGATGCTCGCCCGCCGGATGCCGACGATCCTCCCGCCGCTGAGCCCGGACGAGGCGCTGGAGACGACGAAGATCCACAGCGTCGGCGGCGCGCTCAACGGGTCGGCGCAGCACGGGCTGGTCGCCACGCGCCCCTTCCGCTCGCCGCACCACACGATCTCCGACGCTGGGCTCTGCGGCGGCGGCTCGAATCCGCTCCCCGGCGAGATCTCGCTCGCCCACAACGGCGTGCTCTTCCTCGACGAGCTGCCCGAATTCCGGCGTCAGGTGCTGGAGGTGATGCGGCAGCCGCTGGAGGAGGGGCAGATCACGCTGGCCCGCGCCCGCTGCACCGTCGAATACCCCGCGCGTTTCATGCTCGTAGCCTCGATGAACCCGTGCCCGTGCGGACATCTGAACGATCCGTCGAGGGCGTGCGTGTGCGCGCCGCCGCAGGTCCAGCGCTACCTCGCCAAAATCTCCGGCCCGCTCCTCGACCGCATCGACCTCCACGTCGAGGTCACGCCGGTCCCGTTCGACGAACTCAACCGCCGGGCGCCGGGCGAGTCGTCGGAGGCGGTGCGCGCCCGCGTCGTCGCCGCACGCGAGCGCCAGGCCGCGCGCTTCGCCGAGGCGGGCGGCGTCTACGCGAACGCGCAGATGGGGTCGCGCCTCGTCCGGGAGCACTGCGCGCTCTGCGCCGAGGGCGAGGCGCTGATGAAGATGGCGCTGACGCGGCTCGGGCTCTCAGCGCGGGCCTACGACCGGATGCTGAAGGTGGCGCGGACGATCGCCGACCTGGCTGGGGATAGCCGGATCGCGCCGGCGCACCTGGCTGAGGCGGTGCAGTACCGGTCGCTCGACCGCTCGTGGTGGGGCGCGTGACAGGAGCGGAAGCACGGAGGATCGGATGCAGGGACGTGGCCTCAGGGACGAAGCCTGAACGCTCTCACCCTCTGCTCCGCTTGGTGAGACGCCTCACCTTTTGCCGTATCCGTTTCATTCGCTTCTCGCGCTTGAAGGCCCCGAAGGGTGTGTTGATGGGCACCGTCAGCAGGTCCGGCCAAAGCCGCTCAACCACGCGAAGCCCCGCGCTCTGCTGCCGCTTCGTTTCGGGGGACAACGCGCGCATAGCCTCCAGAACTGTACGTTGGTTCTGCGGCCAGATGCTTACCGGCGGCACGGTGTTTCCCAGAAGGATGGGAGCGGCCCAGCACCCAAGTCTGTTTTCGAGGTAGAGCATGTCTAGGAGCTCAAAGGCATCGCTCGCCTCAGTCTGCGCCCCCTCTAGCCAATGCCGGCCGGCACTGAGCACCGTCTCGTGCGGCGGGAGACGAAGCCGGGTCACGATCTCCTCCACCGACAGCGACATGCCGGGCCGGTCGCCGGGTCGGTAGTAGAAGCCTCGACCTAGCTCGCCGGCTATGCCCTTCAGGTAGACGCGGTCGCGAGGTAGCTGGGCCGTAGCTCCGGCGTTGCGAAGGGAGCCTGCTGCCACGCTGCGCCCCGTGCGCTCGAACCACCGCCTCTCGACCTCGTCCGAGCGAACCCTGGGTAAAACGTGGTGATCCAAGCCGAGTCGCTCGGCGAGGTAGCCAGCGGTGAACACGTCGAGCCCTGGGCGCGAACCAGCCTGGAAGGTGAAGCTCCAGATAGACTCGGTGTGGTCGCGGAGCGACGCAAGTATCATCCGCGTATCGACTCCGGCGGTGAGTGGAATGCTGAGGCCGCACCCTGCGACCAGGGTGAGGGCCTGCTCCCGGAGCCGCTGCGCGATGCAGTCGAGCAGCGCGTTGTCGTCCCCCACGAGGCTAGGCGAGCGTGGAAGCCGGACGGGCTCGAACGTGTCGAACGGAAGGAGGTGGCCGGGCAGGAGACGCCGAACGTTGCGGTACGGGGTCAGGCCAAACGGGTACCACGCCCGCTCCTCGGGTAGGCCGATGGCTCGCTCTAGATTGGTGTCGGCCTCCAGCTGATCTGGAGGCATCACCGCCGGAGACGACGCCGCCGTCCGGTGCTCGGCGCTGTAGACGACAGAGAACGAGCCGGCCGGGTCTAGCCGGACGCCGGCTTCGTGGACGAACACCCAGCGCCCTCCCAGGTCGCCGAGTTCCTCCGAACGGACCGATAGCGCGGCCTGGGGAGCATCAGGTGCTGCCAAAAGTCCGGGCGTCCAACCGACAAGGAGTCCCCGCTCGTGGGGGTGCTCGCCCGCATTCAGCGTGAGGTTGCGAATGGGGATCGTCGGACAGTGGGCTAGGTGCTGACCGCCGACCGGTTGAGTCTGCCACTCCTCTGGAACGGCGGAGGGAGACGGCGTCAGCAAAAACTGATTAGCGTAGAGGCGGTCCATGGATTTCCCTGGCGGCAGAGCGCGAACATCGCAGAGGAGCAGTCAAAAACTACACCGGAGCAACTCATTTTTCGCTCACCCTCCCGCCTTGCCAGTGGCGGCGTCTAGTGCAGCACGGAAGGCAGCCGTTGCGGCCTCGGGATCGTCGGCCGCCGTGACCGCTGTCATCGCGGCGACGCCGTACGCCCCGGCGCGGAGTACGGACGCGACCCGCTCCGGCGTCATCCCCGCGATCCCGACGGTGGGAATCTGAACTGCCTCGCACACGGCACCCAGTCCATCGAGCCCCTTCACCGAGGCTGGGTTGCGCTTCGAGCGGGTCGGGAAGACAGGGCCGAAGCCGAGGTAGCTCGCCCCTTCCGCCTCAGCCTTGCGGGCTTGCGCGACGGTTGTGACGGTCGCGCCGACGACGGCGTCCGGTCCGAGGATGCGCCGGGCGACGGTCACCGGCAGGTCCTGCTGCCCGAGGTGCACGCCGGCCGCGCCGACGGCCTGCGCGAGCGCGAGGTCGTCGTTGATGAGGAGCAGGACCCCGGCTGCGCGGCAGACGGCGGCGGTGCACTCAGCCTCGTGAAGACGAGCGCGGACCGGACCGGTTTTCTGGCGGAACTGGACGGTGTCCGCCCCACCAGCGACGGCCCGCGCGGCGAGGTCGGCGTGGGAGAATCGCTGCTGAAAGGTGAAGTCGGTGAGGACGTGGAGGCGGCCCAGTGGCATGGGTTATGGGCAGAAAATGTGCGGCCGAGGCATATTTCTTTGTTTGATTCGTGGAGAATGCATACTTTGACGCTGTAAGCAGACGGTCGATCTCCGCTAGCACCTCGGTCTCTCGATTGGCAAGCCGGACCTCGAAAGTACCTCTGCTCCCGTATCCAATCACGCAAGACGCACCAGTACCATGGGAGAACGCGAGACCGGCACGGTCAAGTGGTTCAACGCCGACAAGGGCTTCGGCTTCATCGAGCGCGAGTCCGGCGGCGACATTTTCGTCCACTACAGCGAGATCAAGATGGACGGCTACCGCAGCCTCGACGAGGGGCAGAAGGTGGAGTTCATCGTCGGCGAGGGCCGCAAAGGGCTCCAGGCCCAGGAGGTCACGAACGCAGGCTGACCTCGACTGCCGCGCCACAACCTACAGGGCTGCTCTCTTCCGGGGGCAGCCCTTTTTCAGTGCCGAGTGGCGAATGTCGGGTTACGAATGGGAGTGGCTCGCGTCTAGAGCATGTTATGGACTCGGTTAGGTCTCAGCGTTCTCCTCAAAACAGCCGTCATTCCCGCGCAGGCGGGAATCCAGAGCTTGTAGTACGCCTTCTGGATTCCCGATCAGGGTCGGGAATGACTCGATGTGAGGAGGTAACAGTAGCAGAACAGCGTTTCTGCGCCATCAGGGCCTCTCAAG
>JBCDKT010000027.1 GCA_038746285.1 Bacteroidota bacterium | reverse complement strand
TCGACAACAGCGGCACGATCCGGGCCGAGACCAACACGCTCTTCCTCCGCACCGACGCCCGGCACGACGACGCCACGCTCACCGCCGACGCCGGTGCGACCCTCAGCTTCGACCTCGGCGCCCACACCTTCGCCGGCACCACCACCGGCGCGCCCGAGGGCGAGGTCCTTGTCGACGCCGCGATCGAGGCCGAGGCCGGGGCCGTGTGGGACCTCGCGGGCGCGGGCGTGCAGTGGCAGGAGGGCTTCCTGACCGCCGGCACGCTCACCAACGAGGGCCTGGTCGTGCTCAACGGCGTCAACTTCAACACACGCGGCGTCAGCGGCGCGGCGACCGCGTTCGTCAACGCGGGCACGGTGCGCTGGGAGCAGGAAGAGTTCACCCTCAGCGACGCCGCCACCTGGACCAACACCGGGACCCTCACGGTGGACGCCGAAGCGGCGAGCGTGACCCTGCGGCGCGCCGGCCTCGCCGGTGAGTCGTTCGACAACGCAGGCATCGTCAGCGTGGACACCGGCCGGCTCGATGTCAACACGGCGTTCGACCACGCCGCCGGCGCGCTTATCCAGGGCAATGACACCTTCGACATCCGGGGCAGCGCGTTCACGCAGGACGGCGACACAGGCCCTGGCACCTCGCCCGGCCTCCTCACCTGGCAAGACGACTGGGCACCCTCCTCCGGCTCGACCCTTTTCATCGAGGTTGGTGGCTCGGTGCCCGGCACGGACTACGACCAACTCGCTGCGGACGGGGCAGCCACACTCGCCGGCACGCTCGACCTCTCGGTCGCCGTCGGCGACGCCCCCGGCGTCGGCGACACATTCACCGTGCTCACAGCGGCCGACGGGGTCACGGGCACCTTCGACACCGTCGTGCCCGCCTTCGGGTACACGTTCGACGTGAGCTACAACGCCAACGATGTCGAGGTCGAGGTGCTGACGGTGCCCAACTTCGACCTCGTCGCGGTCAACACCGACCCCACCGGCGACCCCGTCGTCGTCGCCAAGCCCGGGGCCATTGACTTCTCCTACGTCGTCACCAACAACACCGCCGCCCCCATCACCGGCGACGTCTTCTTCACCGCCTCGCTCGGGGCGACGACCCTGGCGCAGGGCGTGATCCTCTCCGGGACGCTCCCGGCCAACGCGTCGAGCCCCGTGCTCGGCTTCACCCAGGGCATCCCCGGCTTCGCCCCGGTGGGGAGCTACACGTACTCGCTCAAGATCGGGCAATTCCCGAACACCGTCGTCGGGCAGGTCGACTTCACGGTCGTCGTGACGGCCTCGGGGGCGCGCGTGGCTCAGGGCGAGGGCGCGTGGTCGCTCTCGGGGGCGACGCCCTGGCTCGGTGCCGACGGCGCGGTGCTGATGGGCGCGGCCGGGGCTGAGCAAGCGCCTACGACGCCGGAGGCTGCTTCGTCGGCGGTGCCGGAGGCGTTCGGCCTCGCGGCGGCCTACCCGAACCCGTTCCGGTCGCAGACCACGCTGGCGCTCGATGTGCCGGAGGCGGGGCGCGTGGCGGTGGCCGTGTATGACGCCCTCGGCCGCCGGGTGGCGGTGCTCCTCAACGAGGAGGTCGAGGCGGCGACGCACCGCGTGGCGTGGGACGCGTCGGGTCTGCCGAGCGGGGTGTACCTCGTGCGGGCGACGGGCGCAGGCCAAGCGGCGATGCAGCGCGTCACGCTCGTGCGCTGATCGTTCCGCACGCTGTTCTGAAGAAAAGCGGCCCGGTCTTGCGCGACGAGACCGGGCCGCTGCATTGCTCGTCGGTCCGTACTCGGCCCGTTCGTGGACCGTCCGCTCAGGCTGAATTTGCCCGAGTCTCGCTCAATTAATCCCCTTTTGGCCTATTTTCGGCGCTCTCGCTTTCCGATGAGCCGCTTACTGCCGATTTCCCGTTTTACCTGGCAGACGGGACGTGCTCCCGCTGCCAAACCAACACGCTCAACTCCCTAACACCCGAACAGCCATGACTCTCCGCACCGATGTCCCCGCTGTGCTCCGCCGCCCTGCGGCGCTCGCCTTAGCGCTCTTCATGCTCGCCGCAGCCGGCTGCGACTCCTCTGACCCCGAGCCCACGACGGGCACGATCTCCGGGACGATCAGCCTGCCTGCCGGCGCAGCAGGCGACGTGGACAACACCCTCGTCGCGCTCTACGAGACGCTCGACGAGTTCCGCAACAACGCGCCTACCTTCGAAGTCACGGCCTCCGCTGACGGAAGCTACGAGTTCACGAACATCAACCCGGATTCCTACTTCCTCGCTGCGTTCAAGGACAACGACAACAGCCAGGGCATTAGCAGCGGCGACTTCTACGGCTACCTCGGCGGCGGTCCGCTGGACCCTGACGAAGCGACGCCGCAGCGCCAGCAGGTCACCGCCGGTGAGAACGTAGGCATCAACTTCGTGATCCAGATCGTACCGCCGGGCTTCGGCGTTACGCTGACAGGAACCTATTCTGGCAACGTCGAAGGCTCAACGCTCACCTTGAATCTTGCGGAAGTCGCGGGAGTCATCACGGGCACTGGCTCACTATCAGGGGCAGGAAGCTCCCTTCCGCTCACGGCTTCTGGCACCTTCGCTCCGCCGAGCGTCACCATAAATCTTTCGTCTCCCGGCTTCGACCCCTTCACGCTCACGGGGATTGCGTCCGACGATGGATCGGTCATTACCGGCAACCTGAACGGCTCTGGCTTCACCGGTGAGTCTGTGACACTCACGCGCCCGTAGCACAGCAGAACACACACACTCCTCAGCCCCCGGCTTCGCGAGAGGTCGGGGGCTTCTGCGCTACAGCATCTCGCCTATCTCGCGGTGGAGCCAGGCCCGTGCGGCGGTCCACTCGCGCTTGACGGTGGCCGGCGAGATGCCGAGCGCCTCAGCGGTCTCGGGGATCGTGAACCCCACGAAGTAGCGTAGTTCGACGAGGTGCGCCTGCCGCTCGTCGAAGTCGGCGAGGCGGCGGAGGGCTTCGTCGAGCGCGATCACCTCCTCGGCCTTCTCCTCGGGCAGGAAGAAGGCTTCGTCGAGCTGCACCGGCCGCTCGCCGCCGCCGCGCTTGGCCGCCTTCTGGCGCAGCGCGTAGTCGACGAGGACCTGCCGCATGGCGGTGGCGGCCACCCGGAAGAAGTGCGTCCGGTCCTCCCAGCGAGCCCCCTCCGAGCGGGCTATTTTGAGGTATGCCTCGTGGACGAGGGCGGTCGTGTTGAGCGTTTCGCCGCCGCCGCGCCGCCGCCGCTGCCGGTGGGCGAGCGCGTGCAGCTCGTCGTAGATCAGCGGCAGCAGTTCGCCTAGCGCCTGCCGGTCGCCGTCGTGGACGCGGTTGAGCAGGCGAGTTACGACCTGGGAAGACGGAGCATCAGACATGGCAGAGAGACAGGTTCGCAGGCCTAGCAGGGCTGGTCCAGACAGACATACGGCGCAGGCGTATCAAACGGCGTGCCTCGGGGGCAGCGTCGGCGCTTTAGCCGAACAGAAGCGTACCGAGCAGAGTGGCGAGGGCGATCAGACCGGCTATCGCGACCAAGATCACGCTGAGGGGGACAGCGGCGTCGTCGGACGCGGTCACCTCAGAGGGCGCGACTGACGGGGCCTCCGGCGGCGCGTTCTGCGAGCGCCGCCGCCTCGTGATCTCTGCCACGGCGGCGCTCAGGCTGAGCATGAGGCGTCGGTGCGGAGGCGCGTCCGGCTTCTCGCGCGACCCTCTGTAGGGTGCCTCTCGGTCGGGCGCTCTGATGGGGCCTTGCGCGCCGAGCAGGTGGCGCGCCGGAGCCGGGAGCGTCACGAGCGCGAACTCGACGTGGGCAGGACCGCGCGCTGCCAGCCGGATGGTCACCTCGTACGCCTCCTCATTCTCCGGGCTACTCAGGACGAGGGTAGCCGGGTGATCCTCTCCGCGCTGCATCGCCCCGAGCACCAGGCTGTGGCACGCTGACTCGGCCAAGCTGACACCTGCCACCGAGCATTCCAGCACGTCGTGCCGCTCGTCGCCGACGAGGAGGTGCGCACGCGATGGGAGGAAGGGCCTTCGTGGCACAGCAAGGCGAGGCTGGGATACGGCCAAAGCCTCCTCACACTCCAAACCCTGTTCCGCTGGACGGCGCGGCCCTTTAGCGCGCCGAGTCGGTACGTTTACTTCACCTGGAGCCGCTGCCCCGCCCGAATCCGCGTTCCACGCAGCCCGTTGAGTTGTTGCACCTGGCGCACGGTAACGCCGTAGCGCCGCGCAATCGCGCCGAGCGTGTCGCCGCTCCGCACGGTGTGGTAGACCGCTTCGGCTGCCGGGGCCGGTTCAGGGGTGGGTGCCGCCTTCGGAGCCGCGTCGGCGGCCGTGTCCGGCTGGGACACCCGGCCCGCCGCCCCCGTCGACTGGACGTTGCTGACGACCTCCGCCACGCCCTCGACGGCGCGGACTACCTCGGCCACGCGGTCCCGCTGCGCGGGCGTCGCGACGACCCCGAAGACGGTCAGCACGCCGTCCTCCGCCGAAGTCCGAAAGGTGAACTGGCGCAGGGCCTCGTCCTGGGCGAGCGCGACCTCGGCGCGGGCAGCGGTGCGGGCATCCTCGATGTTCTCCGCCAGCGTCTGCGCCTGGACCGGCGCGGCGAGCGCCATGAGCAGGCACGCGCACAGCAGGCGGCTGGCGGCGCTCACAGTTCCTCCTGCACGACCGCGCCGTCGCCGCTGTCCTCGGCGGGGGCGGCGTGGTACTCGGTCTGGGTGCGGACCCCGTCGATGGCCCCGCGCTCGGCGAGCCAGCGCTCGGCGTCGATGGCGGCCATGCAGCCGGTCCCGGCGGCGGTGACGGCCTGGCGGTAGACGTGGTCCTGCGCGTCGCCGCAGGCGAAGACGCCCTCGACGTTCGTGTGGGTCGAGTCCGGGAGGGTCTGGATGTAGCCGGTCTCGTCCATGTCGAGCCAGCCCTCGAACAGCTCCGTGTTGGGCTTGTGGCCGATGGCGACGAAGAAGCCCGTCACGTCGAGCGTGCCGGTCTCGCCGGTCTCGACGTTCTTGATTCGTAGCCCCTCGACGGCGTGCTCGCCGATCACGTCCTCGACGACCGTGTTCCAGAGGAACTCGATCTTGTCGCTGGCGAAGGCCCGGTCCTGCATGATCTGCGAGGCACGGAGGGTGTCGCGCCGGTGGAGCACGTAGACTTTCTCAGCGAAGCGGGTGAGGAAAAGCGCCTCCTCCATCGCCGTGTCGCCGCCGCCGACGATCGCGAGGTGCTCGTCGCGGAAGAAGGCCCCGTCGCAGGTTGCGCAGGCCGAGACCCCGCGCCCGAGGAGCCGCCGCTCGTTCTCCAGCCCGAGGTACTTCGCACTCGCACCCGTCGAGATGATGACCGTGTCCGCGAGGACGGGCGTCTCGTGGTCTACGACGAGCCGGAACGGGCGCTCGGCGAAGTCGACGGCCGTGACCGAGCCGTGACGGAGGTCGGTCCCGAAGCGCTGGGCCTGCTTGCGGAAGTCCTCCATCATCTCCGGCCCGAGGACGCCGTCGGCGTAGCCCGGGAAGTTCTCCACGTCGGTCGTGGTGACGAGCTGGCCGCCCGGCTGCGCGCCCTCGTAGACGAGCGGTTCGAGGTTGGCGCGCGCCGCGTAGAGCGCCGCCGTCAGCCCCGCCGGCCCGGTCCCGACGATGACCACGTTGCGGCGCTCCGCCCCGTCGAAATCGATACCATCGAAGGCGGACAGGTCAGGGGTCGGATGGGTGTTCATTCGGTTCTGTATGCGATGGTGATACACGTAGGGGCGACCGGCCGGTCGCCCCTACGGTCTGTTGGTGCGACGTAGCGCTCAGGCTGTCTGGCTGGCGAGCGCGTCGAGCTTGGCGGCCAGTTCGCGCTTCTGGACCACGCCGATGGCCTGGTCCGCGATGCGGCCATCCTTGAAGAAGAGCAGGGTCGGGATGGAACGGATGCCGAACTGCATCGGGATCTGCTGGTTGTTGTCCACGTCCATCTTCGCGATCTTCGCCTTGCCCTCGTACTCGGTGGCAAGCTCTTCGATCGTCGGTGCGATCGCACGGCACGGACCACACCATGCTGCCCAGAAATCGACGAGCACGGGCTGGTCGCTGTTGAGAACCTCGTCCTGGAAGTTGGCGTCGGTGAGGGTGACGTACTTGGCGTTGTCGGCCATGGGTGGTGCCTCTTTGCTGAAAGGATTCAGAGTCGGGTTTGAGGTGAAGCTCGCGTTGAACGGAGAGGCGAGAGGGCTGTTTCCCCACGCCTCCTTTTCCCCCGTCCGTTCGCGGTTCCTCCACTGAACCTCAACCGACGGTCACGCTTCCATTACATCGGGGATCGCGGCGTCGTACGGCGCGGCGAGGTCCGCCACCGCCTCGCCGATCACAGCCTCGCCGCCGACGCGGATCTGCAGCCGGTCGCCGGCGACGCGGCCGATGGGGACAGCGCGCGCGCCGGTCCCGACGAGCGTGTCTTGCACCATTTCGCCGTCGTCGCCGCGGGCGGTGAAGACGATCCGGCTCTGCGCCTCGCCGAAGAGGACGGCGTCGAGCCGGAGGCCGGCCGGAGCGTCCAGGTCGATCTCCGCACCGTGCCCGCCGAACGAGCACTCGGCGAGACAGACGGCGAGGCCGCCGTCGGAGACGTCGTGCGCGCTCCGCACGAGGCCGCTACGGATCAGGCTCAGCATCGCTGCCTGCACGGCCGCCTCTTCGTCCAGGTCTAGGTGCGGCGCGTCGCCGGTCGTCTGGCCGAGAACGGCGGCGAGGTACTCGGTCCCGCCGATCTCGGCGCGGTGCTGCCACGCGTCGGGCGTGAGGAGAAAAATCACGTCCCCCTCGTCGCGGAAGCTGAGCTGCGTCGTATCGGTCTCGACGTTCTCCACAAGGCCGAGCATGCCGATCGTCGGGGTCGGGAAGACGGCCCCGTCGGGATTCTCGTTGTAGAACGAGACGTTGCCGCCCGTGACGGGCGTTGCGAGCGCGCGGCAGGCGTCGCCCATCCCACCGACGGCCTCGGTGAACTGCCAGTAGACCTCGGGCTTGTAGGGGTTGCCGAAGTTGAGGCAGTTGGTGACGGCAAGCGGCTGCCCACCGGCGCAGACCACGTTGCGCGCCGCCTCGGCGACGGCGATCTGCCCGCCCCGGCGTGGGTTGAGGTAGACGTAGCGCCCGTTGCAGTCGGTCTTGACGGCGAGCCCTTTGTCGGTGCCTTTTATGCGGACGACGGCTGCGTCGCTGAGGCCCGGCCCCTGGACGGTGTTCGTGCGGACGGTCGTGTCGTACTGCTCGAAGACCCACCGCTTCGAGGCGATGTTCGGCGAGCCGAGGAGCTGCTTGAGGACGGCGCCTGCGTCGATCGCCGTCACGTCGGGGACGCTCGCTGGGTCGAAGGCCTGGGCGGTGTCGAGATAGGCCGGGCGCTTCGTCTCGCGGTGGTAGACCGGCGCGCCGCCGCCGAGGACGAGGTGCTCGGCCGGCACGTCGGCCACGAGGTCGCCGTGCCAGTGGACCCGGACGCGTCCATCGTCCGTGACCTCGCCGATATTGACGGCGTGGAGGTCCCACTTCTCGAAGACGGCCTCGATCTCGGATTCGCGCCCGCGCTCGGCGACGATCAGCATCCGCTCCTGGCTCTCGGAGAGCATCAGTTCGTAGGGCGTCATGCCCGACTCGCGCGCCGGCACGCGGTCGAGCCAGAGCACCATCCCGGCCGCGCCCTTCGCGCTCATCTCGGACGACGAGCAGGTGATCCCGGCCGCGCCCATGTCCTGGATGCCGACGACCGCGCCGGTGGCGATGGCCTCGAGTGAGGCTTCGAGGAGGAGCTTCTCCGTAAAGGGGTCGCCGACCTGGACGCTCGGGCGCTTGGCCTCGCTGGCTTCGGAGATCTCCTCCGAGGCGAAGGTCGCGCCGTGGATCCCGTCGCGGCCCGTCGCGCTGCCTACGATGTAGACCGGGTTGCCGACGCCGGTTGCAATCGCGCTCGCCGTCTCGCCAACCTTGACGACGCCGACCGACATCGCGTTGACGAGCGGGTTGCCCTCGTAGGCCGGGTCGAAGTAGACCTCGCCCGCGACGGTCGGGACGCCGAACGAGTTGCCGTAGTCGCCGATGCCGCGGACGACGCCGTCGAAGAGGTAGCGCACGCGGGGATTCTCGAGGGATCCGAAGCGGAGCGAGTTGAGGCTCGCAATCGGGCGAGCCCCCATCGTGAAGATGTCGCGCTGGATGCCGCCGACGCCCGTCGCCGCGCCCTGGTACGGCTCGACGGCCGACGGGTGGTTGTGGCTCTCGATCTTGAACGCCACCGCGAGTCCATCGCCGATGTCGACCAGCCCGGCGTTCTCCTCCCCCGCCTCGACCAGAAGCTGCTCGCCCTCGCGCGGGAGTTTTTTGAGCAGGGCGATGGAGTTTTTGTACGAGCAGTGCTCGCTCCACATCACCGAGTAGATGCCGAGCTCGACGAACGTCGGGGTCCGTCCGAGGCGGTCGACGATCCAACCGTACTCTTCGTCGGTCAGCCCGTGCTCGCGGGCTAGGTCCAGGGTGACAGCGGGTTCACGGACAGCGGTATCGGGCATGGCGGCGGTGGGTAGGCGAGGGGCCGGAAAGATACCGCGGCCTCCGCCGAAGGCAGGGAGGAACTGCGCCGGAGAAAACGCACGCGGGGGCGACCGTGTGGCCGCCCCCGCGTGTTGAATGCTGATCCGGTTCGGCGCGTCAGCGCACGAGCGTGATCGGCCGCTCGACGACCGCGTTGCCGGCCGTCGCCCGGACGATATAGGTTCCGGCAGCGAGGCCCGAGGCCGCGTCGAAGACGAGCGTGTGCGAGAGACTCGCCGGGAGGACGCCGTCGTGCAGCGTCGCCACGCGGCGGCCGGCCACGTCGTAGACGGCGACCGTCACGTCCTGCGCCCGCTCCAGCGCGAGTTCGATCCGCGTCGTCCCATCGAAGGGGTTCGGGTAGGCCGAGCGGAGCGAGAACGCGACCGGCTGCAACTCGTCCTCGGTGTCGGAGATCGGGTTGATGATGTTCATCCGCCAGCCCATGCGAGGGTGGAACGTGCACTCGTAGTAGAGCAGGTCCGGCGCGTCCATCGGGACGACGAAAACGACTTGGTCGTTGCCGGTGGCTTCGTTGCCGGTCACGCCGTCGTTATACTGGCCCGCGCCGGCCCCGATCTCGCTCGTCGAGATGTAGAACGGGTGGAAGACCGGGACATCGTTCATCTGGAAGATGTAGGTCTCGCCTCGGGTGAGCGTCAGTTCCGCGCCTTCTACGCCGTCGACGGCGTAGACCTCAGGGAAGGCTTCGGGGTCCGGGTGGATATCCTTGTCCACGACCGTGATGTCGAACGTCGTGGCGTCCTGCGCCGTCACGCCGGGGGCGGCGAGCAGCAGCGCAAGCAGAACAAACAGGGCGTAACGTACAGGCATTGGGGGCCTCCGCGTGCTTAAGTGGACACCCAAAATAGGGCAGGATGCCGCCTCGGCTGTGAAGCCCGGGTGATATTGCCTGGGGCCGCCCGGCCCGATGCGCGGCTCGTTGGACCCGGATACTCGTTGGACCCGGATAGACGCACAGCTAGGTGGCAGCCCGCGCACGGGACCCGACCGCCACGGGCGACCAGACGGGCTGCGCCACGGTTCGCTCCCGGACCGCCGATTCGATCTCCCGCACCACCGCCGCCTCGCCCGAGCGCACCCAGGACCGGAAAGCCTGCGTCGTCTCGGCCTGTGCCGAGGCCGGGTGCCGCTCTAGGTACCGGAGGAACGCGTCGAGGTCGAAGTCCGGCTGCCAGATGCCGGCTCCGAGGCGCTGCGCGTCGAGCGCGTTCGTGCGCTGCTCCAGGTGTCCCGGCGTAGGGACCATGCAGACCGGCTTGCCGAGCCAGAGCGCCTCGCTGACCGACTCGAACCCGGCGGTGCAGACCACGCCCCGCGCCCGCGCCATCCGCTCCAGGAAGCGCGTGCCGCAGAGCGGGTGGAACCGCAGGTTTGGGTGGGGCTGCCGGGCCTCGCCGCTCCAGAAGCAGTGGACCTGCACCTCGCGGTGGCGGCGGTGCCACGCCTCCAGCCCCTCGGCCCGGTCCCGGTTGAGGAGGTAGACCAGCAGCGACCCGTCGTCGGTGTCCCCGTCCAGGTCCAGCACGGCCCGGCGGAGCAGCGGCGGCACGACGCGGAGGTGCCGCTCCGGCAGGTCCTCGGCCGGATAGAACGAGAGCGCCAGCCGCCGTGCCGCGCCGACGCTCGTCAGCCGCGTGTAGGCCCGCAGCGCGGCTCGCCCGAGGCGCTGTCCCGGCGCGAACCGGTAGGCCGGGTGCCCGAACATGTACTGGTGCCCGATGCAGACCGTCGGCACCGAGGATGAGAACGCGAGGCGGTGCAGCCCCACCATGCCCTCATAGAAGCCCACCACCACGTCGGGCTGGTAGGCCGTGATCTGGCGGTCGAGCGTCTGGAGGTGGTGCGCGTAGAGCCAGCTCTTCCGCGCCCCCTCGCGTAGCGTCCGCCCGAGCCGGACAGCTCCGTTTTCGTACGCGAACCCTGGGCTGACGAAGGTGTGGACCGGGGCCTCGATTCCTTCGCTGAAGAAGGCCGGTATCGAGCGTCCGTTGCCGCGTCCCACGAGCGCGGCGCAGACGGCGTGGCCGCGCGCCTCCAGCCCTTCGCTGAGCGCGAGCGCCTGCGTCATGTGGCCTCGGCCTTCGCCCTGGACTACGAAGAGTGCGCGCATGGAGTCGGAAGTCTCAGCTCGGGCGGGGGGTGTCGAGGACCGGAAGGCCCGTGGCGAGGCCGTCGCCGGTGAGGCCCTCAGCCTCGGGCAACGCCGGCCAGCGGACGAGCTCGAGGCGGCCGTCGTCGTGCTCGACGAGCGCCGTGCAGCTCTCCACCCAGTCGCCGCAGTTGGCGTAGAGGATGCCGCCGATGGGCCGCAGCTCGGCCTTGTGGATGTGCCCGCAGACGATGCCGTCCACGTCGCGCTCGCGCGCGCGCCGGGCGACCGCTTCCTCGAAGCCGGCGACGTACTGCACCGCTTTCTTGGTCTTGCCCTTCAGGTAGCCCGCCAGCGACCAGTACGGCCGGCCGAAGGCCCGGCGCGCGCGGTTGATGCCCGTGTTGAGCGCGAGGGTCGCTTCGTAGGCCCGCGCGCCGACGTGCGAGAGCCACGGGGCCAGCCGCACGGCCCCGTCGAACTGGTCGCCGTGAAGGACTAGGAGGATGCGGCCGTCGGCGGTGTCGTGGAAGGCGTCGCGCGTGATCTCGATCTCGCCGAAGGTGAGGCCGGTGAAGTGGTGCGCGAAGTCGTCGTGGTTGCCGGGGACGTAGACGACCTGGGTGCCCTTGCGCGCCTTGCGCAGGAGCTTCTGCACCACGTCGTTGTGGGCCTGCGGCCAGTGCCAGCCGCGCCGGAGCGCCCAGCCGTCGACGAGGTCGCCGACGAGGTAGAGCCGCTCGGAGTCGGTGTGGCGGAGGAAGTCGAGCACGGCGTCGGCCTGGCAGCCGCGCGTGCCGAGGTGGAGGTCGGAGATCCAGATGGTGCGGAAATACCGCGTCGTCATAGGCGCTGCCCCAGAGAGGTCGGGCTGAGGTTCGTCTGGGGCTATGGTAGGGCGCCACTGTGACGGCTAGATTACCGTGACAATAACGGCACATTACGAAACAGCCGCCCTAAACGAAGGACGCCGGCTCCCCTCCCACGAGGAAACCGGCGTCCGGGCTGGCCATACCGGGCGGTACAGCACAGGTGCCGCAGTCGTGCTTAACGGTCCTACCTAGTCAGCGAGATAGCCGAGGGCGTCGAGCGCCGTCCAGCCCTTGAGCCAGTTGGTCGCCCCGAAGGCTCCGACGTAGGGCACGCTCTCGAAGTCGCCCGTCGGGATCTCGGCCCCGGTGAGGGCGGGGCTCCCGGCGGCGAGCGTCGGGTTGAGGCCGCCGTCGGCCGAGCGGCTGATGCCAGCAAGCTGAGGATCGACGAGGACGTTGCCGCCAGCGACGAGGGCACCGGCGAGCGTCGCGCGGAAGGCCGGGTCCACGTCGTCGTCGCTGTCTTCGATCTTGGTGAGGTCGATGAGGCTCTCCAGGTCACCGCCAGCCCCGAAGCCGAACCAGTAGTTGTTCTGGAAAGCGAAGTCGCCCGCGTCGAAGCGGGCGCGGCTGTCCTGGGCCGCGGCGTCGGCGAGGTCCTCGATGCGGATGCCGCCGTCGGCGAAGTCGGTGAAGATCGAGTTGTGGAACTCCACCGCTGCGTTGTCCCGGACTTCGAGGACGCGGTCGTTGTCGTCGTTGCCCGAGGCCGCGCCGGAGCCGATGTAGGTCGCGTTCGAGACCCGGACCGTCGAGAACGGCGTGGCGTCCTCGCCGCCGAGGTCGGCATCGCCGCCGTCGTGCTCGCCGGCACGGTTGCCGGTCGTCGCCGACTGGACGGCAAACCAGAACTGGTTGTCGCCGACGTAACCCTGATCGGTGTCGAACGAGTCGTCGCCGACGAAGGCGACGGCGAGGTACTTCGTGTTGACCGTGCCGCCGAAGAACTCGACGCCGTCGTCGGCATTGCCGAAGACCTCGACGAACTCGACCGTCGTACCCGAGCCGACGCCGCCGAGGGTGAGGCCGTTGATCTCGTTGCCCGCGCCGATGTCGGTGCCGCCGTAGCGGATCGATGCGTAGCGAAGCGTGCCGGAGTTGTCGGCTGCGCTGCTGCCGCCGTAGCTGCCGCGCGCTTCGGTCGTCGGAATACCCTCGATCGACACGACAGCGGGCGTCGTGTTCGTCGGTGCGTTGCCGAGGAGGATGACGCCGCCCCAGAGGCCGCTCGTGCCAGCCGGGATGTCGTTCGGGTTGGTCACGTCGTCACCGGCACTCGTGAAGATGATCGGGTTGGTGGCCGTGCCGCTGGCCTCGATCCGCCCGCCCTGGGCGACGATGAGTGCCGAGGCGTCCTCGCCCGCGCCCGGCAAGCCGCGCACGACTGTGCCTGCCTCAACCGTGAGCGTCTGGCCGCTGTTGACGAAGACGAACCCGCTGAGGTAGTACGTGGTGTCGGCCGAGAGCGTGCGGGAGCCCGTGCCCTCACCGCGGTCGGTGATGCGGACGCCGTCGCCCGCGGGGCCAGAGAAGGCTTCGTAGAGCGTGAAGGTCTCCTCGGGCGGGTCCTCGTCGCCGTCGCTGTCGCAGCCGACGCCGGTGAAGGCGAGGAGCGCGAGGGCGGTGAGGGCCGTGAGGCGTTTCAGGCGTGTGGTCATGGTGTGGGTCATGATGAAGGGTCGATGGGAGGCATCCGCCGCACCCACCTGGGGCCGGCACACCGGACGCGGTTAGAGGCTGTAGCTCACGCCGAGCGAGAACGCCCGGCCCTGGCTGTAGCCCCGGTTGACGAAGTCGCGGCCCCGGAACGTCTGCACGATCTCGTAGCGCGCGTCGAGGAGGTTCTTGGCCGAGAGCTTGACGGTGAAGCCGCGCCCCACCTCCTGCGAGGCGACCACGTCGAGCACGCTGCGCGGCTGCTCGAAGTAGTTCGGGGCCCCGCCCCGAGCGACGGCGTAGAGCCGCTCGCCGAAGACGTTGAAGAAGAGGCTGATGGCCGTGCCGCGCTCGAGGTTCTCGTACCCGAAGTCGAGGTTGACCACGTAGGGCGACTGGCCCTGGAGCGAGCGCGTGTCGTCGGCCTCGGGGTTGCTGGCGCGGATCTGGGCCAGCTCTGCGGCGTCGATGTCGACGACCGACTGGACGAGCGTGAGGTTGGCCCCGGCCTGGAAGTGACGGAGGGCGCGGCCGGCGAAGCCCAGCCCCGTCCGGGCTTCCATCTCCAGCCCGTAGACCTGCGCCGATTCGAGGTTGTTGAACTCGACCTCGAGGTTGGTCGCGGCCGACCGGATGACGCGCTCGATGGGGCCGTCGAACTGCTTGAAGAACCCGCTCACGGCGACGATCTGGCCGGGCTGGAAGAACCACTCCCAGCGCAGGTCGACGTTGTCGACGAGCGAGCGCTCGAGGTCCGTGTTGCCGACGTAGATCAGGTTCTCGACGAAGTCGTAGGTGGTGTAGGGCGCGAACTCGCGGAACGTCGGACGGGCGAGCGTTCGGCCGTAGGCGGCACGGACGTTCATCCGGTCCGAGAGCGCGTAGACGCTGCTCAGCGACGGCAGCACGTCGACCTCGCTGATCGTGCCCCGGTCTCGCTGGGCCGCGAGGTTCTCGACCTCAATGTCGGTCGTCTCAACGCGCGCGCCGGCGATGAGGCGGAGCCGGTCCGTGACCGCGGCGTCGACCATCCCGTACCCGGCCGCGACCGTCTGGCGGCCGTCGTAGTTGTTGCGCGGCGTCGAGAGGTCCACGAGGTAGTTCCCGAAGACCGGCCGGCCGTCGTCGTCCTGCCCGATGATGCCGACGTTCTGGTCGCCGAAGAAGGCGTCCTCGTCGCCGGAATAGACGAGCTGGTTGACGTTGCGCTGGTATTCGTAGCGGCGCTCACGGAACGTGCGGCCCTTCGCCAGGAACGAGCCGCCGGTCTTGACCCGGACCGCGCGGCCGAAGAGCCGGACAGGTACGGTCACGTCGAGGTTGGCGGTTGCGCTGTTCTCTTCGAGGTCGCGGAAGTAGCGCGTCGGCTCGGGGTAGAGGTTGGCGGCGATCGTGAACGACGTGTCGGCCGCGCCCGGCGTGAAGTGGTTGGAGAAGAAGCGGAGGTCCGGCTCGTCCTGCGCCGAGCGGGCGAGCGAGGCGTTCCACTCGGCCTGCACGCCGCGGTCCGAGAAGGCGTGCTCGCCGCGAAGCTGCGCGGAGGCCAGCGTCCGCTCAATCGTTTCGAGGGCACGCGTCTCGAAGACCTGGTCCGCCGAGAGGTCGCGCGGGAAGGCCCCGGTGCGGAGGCGGGCGCTCTGCGACGCGCTGCGGTTGTAGAGCACGTTCAGCCCGAGTTCGTGGCGCTGCGCCGGGCGGTACGAGAGGTTCGCCAGCCCGCCCCAGAGGACCTCCTCGCTGCCGGCCTGATCGGTCAGGCGGAGGTCCGAGGTGAGTTCGGTCACGCCGTCGCCGCTGCCGGGCAGCGAGAACTGCCCGAAGCGCCCGTCGTCGTAGGCCGAGGTGCTGCGGCTCCAGTTGGCCGAGGCGATGAAGCCCAGTGGACGGCCGGCCAGTTCGGTTCGGTTGCCGAGCGAGAAGCTGTAGCTCTGCGCGACGGGGGCGGCGCTGACGGCCGGGGCCATCGACGCGTTGAAGGACCGGGAGAGGCGGTCCAGCTCCTGCGCCTCAGCCGCGTTGCCGAACGTCTCGCCGATCGTCGGCACGTCGCCGTTTTCGAGCGCCGCCGGGAGGTCGTTGTCCGAGGTGCCGAGCACGCCGAGGCCGTCGGGCACGGCCAGGATGTCGCTGCCCGGCGCGGCGTTCGTGTTGACCGACATCGACGAGGAGAACCCGAGCGTAAGCTGGTCGGGGAACGACTTCGTGGCAATGTTGACCGAGCCGCCGGTGAAGTCGCCGGGCTTGTCGGGCGTGAAGGTCTTCGAGGTGACAATGTTGTCGAGCAGCCCGCCGGGGAAGAGGTCGAGTGGGACGGCGTTGCGGTCCGGGTCCGAGCTCGGGAGCGTGGCCCCGTTGAGTTGGGTGTTCATGTAGCGGTCGCCGAGGCCGCGGACGTAGATGTAGCGCCCGTCCTGAACGCTCGCGCCCGTCACCTTCTCCATCGCGTCGGCGGCGTTCGAGGAGCCGCTGCGGGAGATGGTCTCGGCGGAGACGGCGTCGCTCAGCCCGGCCGCCTTCTGGCGGTCCCGGAGCAGCGTCGCCTCGTTGTTGCGCAGCGCCCGCGCCTCGACCACGACCTCACCTTCGAGTTCGAGTGTCTCTTCGGTGAGCGCGACGTCGACGGTCGTAGTGCCCTCGGTCACGGCGACGCCCGTGACGCGCTGCGTGTTGTAGCCGAGGTAGGAGACGACGAGGGTGTAGGTCCCGGCCGGGACGCCGGCGATCCGGTAATCACCGTCGAGGCCGGTAGCGGCCCCGGTGCCGAGTTCCTCGACGAGCACGTTGACGCCGATGAGCGTCTCGCCGAGGTCCTGGTCTACGACGACCCCGGCAATTGTACCGGTCTGACCGAACACGGCCGGCGTGGCGAGGAGGAGCGTCAGCGCGACGGCGGCTGACAGGAGAATGTGCGCACGGCGCACGACAAGCATGGGAGTAAGCATGGGGTTCGCTCCAGGTTGTGGGAGGAGAGCTGTCTATGGGAGGCGAGTGGAAGCCCCACTTCCACTCAGAACTCGCAACTTAGAGCGCTCACATTACCCCGCTGTTAGGGGCGTGTTACCGTAGTGTTACCCGGCCGCGGAGACGGCGTGAAGGGGCGGAAGCGGGAAAGAGCGGAAGCGGGGAGGGTTGACTCGGCGGCGCATCCTGAGCTCTTCCGCTCCTCCATCCCTGAGCCCTGCAACTTTTCCCCGACCCCGGCTTATCCGGGTCTTCGTTCCAACAGGTTTCTACGTGGCCCGCGCTACGCCCCGCACCTACGGCATCCTCTTCTCGCTCTGGCTGATGGTCTTCACGGCCGCGAGCCAGACCATCATCATCACCCCGATCCTCCCCATCATCGGGGACGCCCTCTCGATCCCGGAGTCGCTGCGCGGGACGCTCGTGACGGTCTACTCGTTCACGCTCGCCGTCGCGGCGGTCGTGATGGGGCCGATCTCGGACCGGGTCGGGCGGCGGCGGGTGCTGCTGCTCGGGTCGGGGGCGCTGGCGGCGATGCTGGCGCTGCACGGCCTCGTGCAGAGCTACACCGGCATGCTCCTCGTCCGGGCCCTCGCCGGGGCCGCCGGGGGGATGCTCAGCGGCGCGGCCGTGTCCTACGTCGGCGACTACTTCCCGTACGAGCGGCGCGGCTGGGCGACGGGCTGGGTGATGAGCGGGGTCGCCTTCGGGCTCGTGATCGGGATTCCGCTGGGGCGCGTGCTGGCGGCGGCGGCCGGCTTCCGGCTCCCGTTTCTCGCCTTCGCCGCGCTGATGGCGGTGGCGTTCGTGCTGATCTGGCAGGTGGTGCCGCAGCCGGACGTGGAGCTGGACGCGGGCAAGGTGACGGTCCTGGGCACGCTCCGGCGCTACCGCGACCTTCTCGGCGCGGCCTCGGTCCGGGCCGCGGCAGCGACCTACTTCCTGATGTACCTCAGCCTGAGCCTGCTCGTGGTCTACCTCCCGCAGTGGCTCACGGCAAACTTCTCGCTCGACGTCACGCTCTTCGGCAAGCCGTTCGCCGTCGGCAGCGTGCCCATCGACTTCATCGCGACGCTCTTCCTCGTCGGGGGCACGGTGAGCGTGCTCGTCGGTCCGTGGGCCGGGACGCTCTCGGACCGGATCGGGCGGAAGCCGCTGATCCTGGCGTCGTGCCTCGGCCTGTCGGTGGTGATCGCGGCGCTGACCTACGCCGTGGAGGACCGGTGGGTGGCCTACCCGTTCTACGTCGCCATCATGGGGCTCTTCTCGATGCGGATGTCGCCGCTGCAGGCGCTCCTGACGGCGCTCGTGCCGGACAAGCTGCGCGGCACGCTCCTCTCGCTGACGATCGCCATCGGGCAGATCGGGACCGGCCTCGGCGCGAGCCTAGCGGGCGCGACCTACGCCGGGATGGGCTACCGCTCGACGACCTTGCTCTCGGCCGTCGTGATCCTGCTCATGGCCGCGCTCGTGTGGCGCTTTCTCCCCGAGCCGGGCACGCCGGACGCCGAGGAAGCGCAGGCCGCCGTCGCCGCCGAAGTGGCGGAGGTTGGGTAGGCACGGAAGAGCGGACGAGCGGAAGCGTCTAGGATTTAGCGTCGCGCTCGTCTTTCCCGCTTCCGCTCTTCCCGTCCTCCGCTCCTAACTGTTCATCCCTTCCAGGAAGGCCGTGTTGCTCTCGGTGCCGCGCATCCGGTCGAGGAGGAAGGGCATGGCCTCGACGGGGTCCATGTCGGCCAGGAAGCGGCGGAGGATGTGGATGCGCTGGAGCCGCTCCTCGGGGACGAGCAGTTCCTCGCGGCGCGTCCCGCTCGCCAGCAGGTCGATCGCTGGGTAGATGCGGCGGTTGGCGAGGTCGCGGCTGAGCACCATCTCCATGTTGCCGGTGCCCTTGAACTCCTCGAAGATCACGTCGTCCATCTTGGAGCCGGTGTTGACGAGCGCCGTGCCGATGATCGTCAGCGAGCCGCCCTCCTCGACGGCGCGGGCGCTGCCGAAGAAGCGCTTCGGCCCGCGCAGCGCGCCGGCTTCGAGGCCGCCCGACATGGTCCGGCTCTGCCCGGCGAAGATGGCGTTGTGCGCCCGCGCGAGGCGCGTGATCGAGTCGAGGAGCACGACCACGTCCTGCCCGCCCTCGACGTAGCGCTTGGCTTTGGCGAGCACGACCTCGGCCACCTCGACGTGCCGCGCCGGCTCCTCGTCGAAGGTCGAGGCGATGACCTCGCCCTCGACGTTGCGCTCGAAGTCGGTGACCTCCTCGGGCCGCTCGTCGACGAGCAGGATGAGGAGGTGGACGTCGGGGTAGTTGGTCGTGACGGCGTTGGCGATCTTCTGGAGCAGCATCGTCTTGCCCGTCTTGGGCTGCGCCACGATCAGCCCGCGCTGCCCCTTGCCGATGGGGCAGAAGAGGTCCATCACCCGCGTCGACGCCTCGTCGGGCTCGGTCTCCAGGCTCAGCGCCTCCTGGGCGAAGAGCGGCGTCAGGTGGTCGAAGTCGACGCGCTCGCCCATGCCCTCGGGCGTGCTGCCGTTGATCGAGTTGACGCGGATGAGCGCGAAGAAGCGCTGCCCCTCCTTCGGCGGCCGGATCTCGCCGTCGACGGTGTCGCCCTTCTGGAGGTTGAAGCGCTTGATCTGGCTCGGCGAGACGTAGATGTCGTCGGCCGAGGGGAGGTAGTTGAACTCCGCCGAGCGGAGGAAGCCGTAGCCGTCCGGCAGGATCTCGAGCACGCCCACCTTGCGGATCATCCCGATGAGCGACGTCATCGACGGGTCGAACGACCGCATGTAGTCCGGGTAGTCGTCGGAGAGCGGCTGCCGGGGGCGAGCGTGCCGGCCGCGCCGCTCGGTCCGCCGGGGGCGCTGCTCGCGCTCGGCCGGGCGGGCGGGCGCTTCCTTCCGCACCAGAGGCTCGACGGACTCCGTGACGCTCGGCCTGGGCTCCGGGCGCTCCGCATGGCGCCGGGCGTGGGCCTCCAGAATCTGGTAGATCAGGTCCTCGCGGCGCAGGTGCGAGTACTCCTGAACGCGGAGGTCCCGTGCGATGCGCTGCAGCTCAGCGAGCTTTTTGTCCTGGAGAGAGGCGATAGTCATAAGGAAGGGGCTGGCCTCCGCGAGCGGATGCCTGGAAGAGGAGAGACGGGAGATGGTGCGTCGCCCGTGCTGCGGTGCGTCGCGTGGTTATGTCACGTCGCTGAGGAGCCGCGGGTCAGAACGTGAGCGCGTGCTACGGTGAGATGGGATCCAGTGATAAGCAGTCCGTCGGCAGTCCCCGCGCGGCGGCGGAACCAGTCGATGCCCTCCGGCACGCCTGCCGTGTCTACGACGCGCAGGCCGCGCGCGCGGAAGATCGCTGCCAGCGTGTCCGCAGACGCGGCGCGAGGCACGGACAACCCGACGGGCAGCACGACGGTCTCGTAGCGGGCGAGCACCTCGGCCAGCGCGTCGAGGCTCTTGTCTTGCATCGCACCGAAAAGTACGTGGAGCACCCCCGCTGAGGAAAGTTTGGCTCGTGTGACCGCGAGTGCAGCCGCGAGCCCGTCCGCGTTGTGCGCTACGTCGGCTAGGATGAGAGGGGACGATTGGTAGGTTTCACAACGGCCGCCGAGGCCACTAAGTTTCCTGACATCCGCGAGGCCATTTTGCACATGGTCTAGGTTATGTGTTACTTCTGGAAGAGCCGTCTCCGCGGCCCGCACGGCGAGCGCGGCGTTCCACGCCTGATGCTGCCCGGCCAGCCCGGTGCGCAGCCCGGCGTACGTCCGCACCGGCGTCCCGATGTTGAGCACGAGCCCGTCGGCAGCGTCGTCCGCGATGTCCACTGTCACCTCGTCGCGGACGTTCACGAACTGCCCGCCCCGCGCCTCCGTCGTCTCGCGCAGCGCCGCGACCACGCTCTCGCCTTCGGCGGCGCTGAGAAGCGGCGTGCCCGGCTTGGCGATGCCGGCCTTCTCGCGGGCGATGGCTTCGCGCGTGTCCCCGAGCAGGTCGGTGTGGTCGAGCCCGATGTGGGTGACGAGTGCCGCCTCGGGCCGGAGGACGTTCGTCGCGTCGAGCCGACCTCCGAGGCCGACCTCGACGACCGCGAGGTCCACCGCCTCCTCGGCGAAGTAGAGAAAGCTGAGCGCGACGGTCGCCTCGAAAAAGCTCGGCGCAACAGCGTCGAACGTCGGGCGGAAGCGCGTGACGGCGTCGGCGACCCATTCGTGCGGCGCGGGGACGCCGCCGAGCCGCATCCGCTCCGTGAGTTCGGACAGGTGCGGCGAGGTGTGGAGCCCCACGCGCAGCCCGGCCGCCGTCCCGATGGCCGCGACCATCGACGCCGTCGAGCCCTTGCCGTTGGTACCCGCGACGTGGACGCTGCGGAAGCGCTCGTGAGGACGCCCCATCGCGCCCAGCAGCGCCTCGATCCGCTCCAGCCCCGGCTCGTAGGCCAGCACCCCCTGGTCCGCGAAGCGCGGCAGAGCTAGGAGCGTTGCTTCGGCGTCAGCGTAGGTCATGTCAGTTACGAAGTACGAATGACGAGCTACGAATGGGTTCTGGAGCTGAGAACTCGTCGTTCGTCACTCGTCGTTCGTCACTCGTCGTTCGTCACTCGTCGTTCGTCACTCGTCGTTCGTCACTCGCTCCACCCGCCGCCGGTCGCCCGCGCGGTGCGTCAGCCGGAGCACGACGGCGTCCTCGGGAATGAGGCCCGCCACGCGCTCGGGCCACTCGACGAGGCAGACGCCGTCGCCGAAGAAGTAGGTCTCGTAGCCCAGCTCGAAGAACTCCTCCGGGCGCTCGATCCGGTAGGCGTCGAGGTGGTAGACCGGCACGGCGTCACCACGCACGGTCCCCGCATACTCGTTGGCGATCGTGAACGTCGGCGACGTGACGCTTTCGAGCGGCACGCCCAGCCCTGAGCAGAGGCCCTTGGCGAGGTGCGTCTTGCCTGCGCCGAGGTCGCCCGCGAGCGCAAGCACGTCGCCCGGCCGGAGGCGCTCGGCCAAGCGGCGGCCGAGGGCGACGGTCTCTTCCGGCGAGGCCGTCTCGGCAGGCAGCAAGTCGGCGAAGTCAGGCATAGTCCGTACCCCCTGTCGTCATCCCTCCTTCCGTTCTCTCCATTCCCCCCACGCCTGGACAACCCGCGTGCGAAGCACTCCCCACGCTCACCGAGGCCGCATCGTCACGACCGGGAGGACCACCTCTTCGAGCGAGACGCCGCCGTGCTGGAACGTGTCGTTGTAGCGGTTGAGGTAGCGGTGGTAGTTCGTCGGGTAGACGAAGTAGTAATCCTCCTTCGCAAAGATGTAGTTCTCGTTCAGCCCCGTGCGCGGCAGGCCGTAGGTCTCGGGCTCCTTGACAAAGATGGCGTGGCGCTCGTCGCACTTGAGGTTGCGCCCGTGCTTGTAGCGGAGGCTGGTCGAGGTCTCGCGGTCGCCGATGACCTTCGTGGCGTGGAGGCTGCGGATCGCGCCGTGGTCGGTCGAGATGACAACGGTCACGTCCTGCCGGGCGAGATCTTCGAAGGCGCGGAAGAGCCACGAGTGCTCGAACCAGGTCCGCGTGAGCGCCCGGTACGCTCGCTCGTCCGGGGCGATCTCCTTGAGCACGTTCGAGTCCGACCGGCTGTGGGCGAGGATGTCGACGAAGTTGACGACGACGGCTGCGAGGTCGTGCTGGGCGAGGTCCGAGACGCGGTCAGCGAGGGCGACGCCGTCGTCGGTCGAGATGATCTTCTCGTAGCGGTAGCGGGTGTCGCGCTTGTGCTTGCGCCTGAGGAGCTCGCCGAGGAGCTCGGACTCGAACTGGTTGAGCGAGTGCTCGTCGCCGTTGTCGTGCTGCCAGAACTGCGGGTAGCGCGCGGCGATGTCGATCGGCAGGAGGCCGCTGAAGATGGCGTTGCGCGCGTACGGCGTCGCGGTCGGGAGCAGCCCGTAGTGCCAGTCCTTCTCGATGTCGAACAGCGGGTAGAGCAGGCGCTCGAACTCCAGCCACTGGTCGAAGCGCATGCAGTCGATCAGGAAGAAGAGGACCGGCCGGCTCGTCCCCGAGCCTCCGCCGTCGAGGTGGGGGAGCACCCAGCGGGGCAGGACCTCGTGGCTGAGCGCGGGCCGGTCGGCGGTCTCGCCCGCCTGCGCCTCCTCGATCCAGGCCGGGTAGTGGCGCTCGACGAAGCGCCCGAAGGCGCGGTTGGCGTCGCGGGCCTGGTCGTCCAGGATCTGGCGCGCGCCGTCGTCGGCGTCGAGTTCGAGGCCGTAGCGGACGAGGTCGGCGTAGACCTCGGCCCAGCCCTCGTGGTCCAGCCCCCTGCTTATGTCGGCCGCGATCTGGCCGAACGACTGGAGATAGTTCTGCGAGACGGTCTCATCGCGGAGGCGCGAGCCTTCGAGGAGGCGCTTGCAGGTGAGCAGGATCTGCTTCGGGTTGACCGGCTTGATGAGGTAGTCCGCGATCTGCCGCCCAATCGCGTCCTCCATCAGGTGCTCTTCCTCGCTCTTCGTGATCATCACGACCGGCGTCTCGGGAGCCATCCCCTTCAGCTCGCCGAGCGTCTCGATCCCGCCCATGCCCGGCATCTGCTCGTCGAGGAAGACCACGTCGAAGCGCGCGCCGCGCATCTTGTCGACGGCGTCGGCCCCGTTCGTGACACTCGTCACGTCGAACCCTTTGGCTTCGAGGAAGAGGATGTGCGGGCGGAGGAGGTCGATCTCGTCGTCGGCCCAGAGGATGCGTCGGGACATGCAGGTGCGGGGTCTTAGAGACTGTTGAGATTTCGAAGGTGAAGGCGAGCGCGAGCGAAAACCGAACCCGTCGAGGCGCGAGAGGAGCCCGATGCAGGGCACCGGGTGACGAGCGCAACGACGACGGGGCGGTTTGCAGCCGTGCGTAGCCCGCGAGCGTGAATCCTCGACAGTCTCTTGAGGAGCGGACAGTCAGACGCACGAACGGGCGGCGCGGTTGCGAGATTGCCTAACCGCTCCGCACCGCGAAACCGGAACCGCACCCCGGGGTCGCCCGGTACGGGCTACTCCTCATCTCGCACACATCTCTCACCGAGCACCTCTCTTCGATGCCGACATACAACCAGGGCGACAACGTCCAGTGGAACTGGGGCGACGGCACGGCCACCGGTACCGTCCAGGAATCCTTCACCGAGCACGTCACGCGGACCATCAAAGGCAACGAGGTCACGCGCGACGCCGACGAGGACAACCCAGCCTACCTCATCGAGCAGGACGACGGCGACCGCGTGCTGAAGTCCGAGAGCGAGCTGCAGAAAGCGTAGCCCGGCACGCCGCAAAATCAGGAGGGCCTGTCGGTCGAGTTCGGTGTGTGCGGCTCGGCTGTCAGGTCCTCCGTCGTGAGGGAGCCGTCGGGGCGTTCGTAGTGGAGGACGCCGCCGATGGAGTAAACGTTGGGCACCCCGAGGCGGCGGCTTTCCTCCTGCGCCCGCCGCACCGCCCGGTTGCCGATGCGCTCAAACTCGACAAACTGTTCGAGTGTGGCTTTGTCGAGATCAGGAGCCTGCATAGTCGTCCAGGTCGCTCAGAAAGAGTTGAAACAGGGTGTCGTTGCTGACGCTGTAGCCGTTGCTGTCACCGGTGGCAACGCCCTCGACTCCTTCCGTAGCGTTGAAGTAGAGTTGCCATCGATTTGCTTTGAATCGGTAGACGTTCCAGAAGTTGCGCTTGCTGCGGTAGTAGCGGCGGACGACATCGGCCTCGGGGACGTGGTGCCCGCCTTTCGCGACGCGCTCGCGGACGCGCGCTAGGCAGGTCTCCGGCCTGTCGAGGAAGAGGAAGACGAGCGTTGTGTCATAGCGAGGCTGCATCCGGTCCAGCAGACGCTCGAACCCTAGCCCGGCCAGCGTGGTCTCGACCGCGAACGACTCCTCCGCCTCGATGTAGGTGCCAAGACGACGCAGGAAGACTTTCCCCGCTTCGACGCGCGCCCGGGCAGGATCGTCAGGCGCGAGGTCTGCGGCGACAGCGTCGGCGCTGAGGAACGGCAGCGGGTCGGCGCGCAGGTACTCCAACGCAAAGGTCGTCTTCCCGGCCCCGTTCGGCCCGGCGACGATGATGGTTCGCGGATCTCCAGACATTGAGCGTTGAGGCTTACCGGGACCGGTGCAAGTTACAGCTCCCTCCTTCGCACACGGTCCTGAACTCGTCCGACGCAACCGGAGCGGGCAAGCAGCCGTAAGGCACGGCCTATCTTGCTTCGTTTCTGACCGCCAACCCCCGTCCTGCCATGCACACGGTGCTCCGTGCGGCGCTCCTCGCCGCCTTCCTCCTCCCCGTCCTCCCGGCCACCGCCCAGCTTCCGCCCCTCATCGACCGCGACGTGTTCTTCGGCGACCCCGAGATCGCCGGTGGCACACTCTCGCCGGACGGCTCGATGATCGCCTTCCGGAAGCCCTACGAGACCGCCGACGGCGGCGAGGTGATGAACGTCTGGGTCAAAGGCCTCGACGAGCCGTTCGACGCGGCCCGGCCGCTGACGGCCGACGACCGCCCGGTCGCCGGCTTCTTCTTTAGCCAGGACAGCCAGCGCCTCCTCTATGTCCAGGACAAGGGCGGCGACGAGGATTTCCACGTCTACGCCGTAGACCTCAGCGCTGCGCCGGAGGCGAAGACCGGCGTCCCGCCCGCGCGCAACCTCACGGACCTTGACGGCGTCCGCGCGCTCATTCTCGACGTGCCCGAGAGCGACCCCACCTCGATGCTGGTCGGCCTCAACGACCGCGACCCGGCGTGGCACGACGTCTACCGCGTTGACATCGAGACGGGCGAGCGGACGCTGCTGATCGAGAACACCGAGCAGATCGCAGGCTGGGCCACGGACCTCGACGGCGACGTTCGCCTCGCCATTCGCTCGGACCCGGCCACGGGCACGAGCGAGGTCCGGCCCGTCGCCGCCGACGGCACGATTGGCGAGACGATCTACGCCTGCACCGTGGCCGAGTCCTGCCGCCCGCTCCGCTTCCACCCGGACGGCGACAAGGTCTACATGATCACCAACCAGGGCGACCGCGACCTCACCGAGCTCGTCCTGTTCGACCTGGAGACGCAGGAGGAGACGCTCGTCGAGCGCGACCCCGAGGGCCAGGCTGACATGGCGGGCGCGCAGTTCTCGGACGTCACCGATGAGCTGCTGATGACCTACTACAACGGCGACCGCGTCCGGCTCTACCCGCAGACCGACGTCGTCGAGGCCGACCTCGCCTTCCTCCGCGAGACGCTGCCTGACGGCGAGATCTATCCCGGCTCCGCCGACCGCAGCGAGCGCTACATGGTGGTCACGCTCACGCGCGACGTGGACCCCGGCTCGCGCTACCTCTTCGACCGCGAGGCGCGGACTGTTGAGAAGCTCTACACGTCGCGGCCCGAACTGCCGGTCGAGCACATGGCCCCGATGCAGGTCGTCCGCTACGAGGCCCGCGACGGGATGCAGATCCCGGCCTACCTCACGCTGCCTCAGGGCGTCGCGCCGACGAACCTGCCCGTCGTCCTGCTGCCGCACGGCGGGCCGTGGGCGCGCGACTCCTACGGCTACGACTCCTTCGCGCAGTTCCTCGCCAACCGCGGCTACGCGGTCCTCCAGCCCAACTTCCGCGGCTCCACGGGCTACGGCAAGGCGTTCCTGAACGCGGGCAACAAGGAGTGGGGCACCGGCGCGATGCAGCACGACCTCACCGACGGCGTGCAGCACCTCGTCGACGAGGGCATCGCCGACCCCGAGCGCGTCGCCATCATGGGCGGCTCCTACGGCGGCTTCGCCACGCTCGCCGGCGTCGCCTTCACGCCCGACCTCTACGCTGCCGGCGTCTCGATCGTCGGCCCGAGCAACATCATCACGCTTCTGGAGTCGATCCCGCCCTACTGGGAGGCCGGCCGCAAGATGTTCGCCGAGCGCGTCGGGGACATGAACGACCCCGCGGAGCGCGCCATGCTGGAGGCGCAGTCGCCGCTGAACAGCGCCGAGCGGATCACCTCGCCGCTGCTGGTCGTCCAGGGGGCCAACGACCCGCGCGTGAAGCAGCGCGAGAGCGACCAGATCGTCGTCGCCCTCCGCGACCGCGGCTTCCCGGTCGAGTACATGGTCGCGCCGGACGAGGGCCACGGCTTCCGCGGCCGCGAGAACCGCACGGCCATGATGGCGAAGATCGAGGGCTTCCTCGCCGAGCACGTCGGCGGCCGCCATCAGGACGACATGCCTGACGACATCAGCGACCGGCTAGGCGCGATCATGGTAGACCCCGCCACGGTCGTCGTGACCGACCCGGTGGGGTCGAGTGACATGACCGACCTGCCGTTCGACGGCAACGCTGTCGAGGTCACCACGATGCGCTACGACATCGCGATGAGCGTGCAGGGCCAGGAGATCACCCTCGAAGACCCGACCCGGACTGTGGCGGCTGTTGAGCACGACGGGAAGCCGGCCCTCGCCATCGTGGACCGCGCCACGCTCCCGCCGATGATGGGTAGCGTGACGGTGTTGGACTCGTTCGTCGTCGCGCAGGCCGACCTCACCCCGCTCTTCCGGAAGATGCAGCAGGGGCCAGGCGTGATCGAGATCACCTACGACGAGGACGAGGTCCAGGGCCAGATGTCGCAGGGCGGCCAGTCGATGCCGTTCACGGCGGCACTCGACCTGCCGATCGTCGCGGGCGGCCATGTGCTCGAAGTGGGCCTGAGTACGCTCCCGCTCGCGGAGGGCTACGCCGCCTCGTTCGCCGCCTACAACCCGGTTCCCGGCCAGCAGGGCGTCTCGACCTATACCCTCGCGGTCACCGGCACGGAGGAGGTCACGGTCCCTGCTGGGACGTACCAGGCGTGGGTCGTCGAGGTGGACAAGGCGGACTCGAACGAGGATTCGACGCTCTTCCTCGACCAGGAGACGGGGATGCTGGTCAAGTCTATGTCGACGCTGCCTGCGCAGATGGGCGGCGGCACGATGACCTCCGAACTGACCGGGATGTAGGTGTCCCTCCGGCCTAGAGCACGCAAAAGCGCCCGGCTTCCGCAGTGGAAGCCGGGCGCTTTGCCCAGGTGCGATGCTCGGCAATCCTACGCGAAGAACGGATCGGCGATACCCGTTCCATCCTCGTTGGTCACGTCCTCCATCGAGAGGGGCTCGTCGAACGCCTCGGTGATCTGCTCGACCGTGTACAGCGTGCCGACGCCGGGAAGGCTCGTAGAGAGATCGACGTTGCCCTGGATAACGTTCTCTTCGCCGGCATAGATAGCTGGCACTGCAGCACCGGGTTGGTTGTTCGGTATCCACCCCTGGTTGCCCCGAAGGCGACGTACTGCTGCTGCTTGGCGAGCCATGACGGAGTGGATCTGGAGCGCTGCCGTCAGGATAGCCGCTGTCTCGATGCGCGCGGCTTGCCCCTTGTAGGCTCGCTGCCCCAAGTCTTCGAACGACTGCGACAGCGTCAGGAACGTGTCGTAGTCGTCCAGGTCGTACGTGCCGCCGGCGGTGAAGTCGAAATCGTTAGCCTCGAACACGACCGGTGTGCGTTCTAGGTCTGTGATCACCTCAGAGAGAAACTCTACCTGAGCATTCTCATTGGCGCTGATCTCCTCGAAAAGAGGCCGGTCACTGTCCGGAATACCGAGCGCGCTGTTTTTGAGGGCTGCTTCGTAAAAGAAGCGCTTGAGATACCCGAGCGTGAGGGCATAGTTGAGGATTTCGGCATCCCCGTCGGGGCCGGAGCTCCTCGCCACCGCAGACTTTGACGAGGCGAAGAGCGGGAGCGCGGCGAGCGCGGCGTTGGCCCCGAGGCGGCCCGCCT
Organism: Bacteroidota bacterium; assembly: GCA_038746285.1. Classification (NCBI taxonomy): domain Bacteria; kingdom Pseudomonadati; phylum Bacteroidota; species Bacteroidota bacterium. The sequence continues at coordinate 25,266 of JBCDKT010000027.1, read as the reverse complement.
TGCGGATGGCGTCGCGCCGGGAGGAGGTCGCGTTGTCGAACGCGTCGAGGGTTTTCAGGAAGTCGTGAGTCATAGCGTCGTGTGGTGCTAAGAGAGCGCAGGGAGGGGAGGTGGGAGGCCGGCTAGGCGTTGATGGCTTGGAGCCCGGTCACGACGCCGCCTTCGTCCGGGTAGACGAGGTACGGTGCGGCCGCCGCGAGGACGTCGATGGGGGCGAGCGCCTGGTCGAGACCGCTGGCATCGATGACATCGTCGGCGGCGAGCGGAATGCTGCCATCGTCGCTGAGCAACTGCGCGACCACCGACGCGTGACGCGCCTCGACCGAGACGATCTTGCCGGCGAGCGTGAGGAACGCCGCGCCGCCCGGTGTGTCGCTGAAGGAGCGGCCTGCTCCGTTGTACGCTCCCACGCCGAGATCCTCAAAGACCTGCGCGGTGGCGAGTACACTCTCCCGGCTGCTGAAGTCGACCTGCGCCGTGCCGAGCTCTGGGCGGTCGAAGTTTGGGACGAGCATGGGGATGAGGTCGCGGTTGGCCGGAGTCCCCCCGATCCCGCTGATGGCGGCGAAGAAGAGGTCGCGGTGGATGCCCTCGTGCGCCGCGAGGTCCAGCATGATGGCCTGCTCCTCGGCGCTGAAGATGGTCGCGAAATCGGGGGCGGCCACGACGGTTTCGTAGAACGCGGCCTCGAGCTGCTCGAGCGCGTAGGCGTAGTTGAGCGGTCCGAAGTCGTCGGCGAAGTCGAAGACGATGTTTCCGCCTGGGCTCAGCGAGAGGTCGGCGGTGCCGGCGCTGCCGTCGGCGATCACCACGTTCTCGGCTTCTCCTTCGGCGAAGTTGTCCCCGTTGGCACGCACCGTGTAGGTGCCCGTCGGCAGGTTCTCGATGGCGTAGTTCCCGTTCGCGTCGGTCGTCGCCGTGCGCGAGGTCTCATCGACCGTGACCACCACGTCGGCGAGCGGGACGCCGTCTTCGGTCGTGACGGTGCCCATGAGCCCGGCGAAGGTGCCGGGGTCGATGGGGTCGGGCGTGTCCGCAGAGTCGCAGCCGGCGGCTACGAGGACGGCCCCGCCGATGCCGGCCATCTTGAGGAAGGAGCGCCGGTCGCTTCGGAGCTCATCGTGCGAGAAGGTGGGTTCAGACATAGGTCCGGATTGCTGATGGATGGGAGTGGTGTGGTCACGGGCACCGGAGCGTTCGGTGCCGACCTGGCATCTGCGGAGGGTAGCCCCTCGGAATCGACAGCCCGACAAAGGTACCACTGAAGGTAAGAAACAAGAGGGACAATGTGCCGAAGGGCCCCCAGCACCTCGATTCGACCTAAGCTCGCTGCGGGCGGCTCCCCTGGCAAGGCTAAAATGTGTCCACTTTATGTTCAGCCAGACCGCTCGAACCAGGAAGACTTCCCATCCACTGTTCGAGAGGGTCTGGCACCTCGCCTCTGGCGCAGGCGGGCCACCTGACGCGCAGGAAATTTACCACCGCAACCACTCGACTTCGACCAGCGTGCCCGCGGCTGGATGCTCCATGTTCTCGGGCAGGTGGATCAGGCAGTCAGCGCGGAGCACGGACGAGTAGAGGTTCGACGCTTGCGCGCCGGTAGGCCGCACCCGGAGCGATCCGTCGCCGCGCGTCTCGGTGGTGCCCCGGACGACGTGGTGCAGCCCGGCGCCCTTCACGATGTCCTCTGCAAGGACGGCGGGGAGGCGCGGGCGATGCACGGCGCGCCGGCCGAGGAGCGCGGCGAGCGCCGGCCGGACGTACTGCTCGAAGCACACCGCCGAGGACACCGGGTTGCCGGGCAGCCCGAAGACGAGCGTGCCGCCCCGCGTGCCGAAAGCGAGCGGCTTGCCCGGCCGCTGCCGGACCTTCCAGAAGCGCCACGCCACCCCGAGCCCGTCCAGCACCTCTCTGACGACGTCGCGGTCCCCCATCGAGACGCCGCCGGAGACGACGAGCACATCGGCGTCGAGCGCGGTTTCCAGCACGGCCCGTGCGTCGGCCTCGTCGTCGCGGGCATGAAAGGGTCCGCGCACGGTGCCTCCGGCATGCGCGACCTGAGCGGCGAGGGCCGGGCCGTTTGCGTCGCGGATCTGACCCGGCTTCGGCTCGACTCCGGCCTCCACGAGTTCGTCGCCCGTCGCCACGACCGCCACGCGCGGCGGGACGCGGAGGGCGAGCGTCGGGTATCCGAGCGTCGCCGCCATCCCGACGACCGGCGGCGTGACGACGGTGCCGGCTGGCACCATCTCGTCGCCGGGCTGCACGTCTTGTCCGGCAGGGCGTATGTACTGTCCCGGCGTCGGTGCCCGGCAGGCGTGGACATGTCTGCCATTGACCTCCGTCCACTCGACCGGGGCGACGGCGTCGGCACCGTCAGGGATGGGCGCACCGGTCATGATGCGGACGCAGGTGCCCGGCCGCACAGCCTCGCTCGGCACGCTCCCGGCCGCCACGTCGCCGGTGATGTCCAGCGTGGCCGTGCCGCCGGCGAAGTCTCCGGTGCGGACCGCGAACCCGTCCATCGCCGAGTTGTCGAACGGCGGAATGGCGTCGCGGCTGACGACCGGCTCGGCCAGAGTACGCCCGAGGGCCTCGGCGAGCGGGACGCGCTCGGTGCCGAGGGGCTGCGAGACGGCTCCGGTCACGATGCGCTTCGCCTCTTCGACGGGAATGAAAGTGAGGATGGGAGGCTGGAGGGGTGGGAGAAGAAGGCTTATTGGCCGGGGTCGCAGATGTAGTACGGCCTCTCGGGTTCGCGGGTGAGAGCAGAGGGACCGCACCAGGGGTCGGGTTGTTGCATCATCTTTACGAGGCTACCGATGACAACCTCGCAGGCATCATCTAGCTCGTAGAACGCATCCCGCTCGATATATCCACACCGCACCGCGATCTCGATCCACGCCTGCGTCTCCCTGGCCTCCGCGTCAGCATCCGTCAACTTGCTGACGAAATGCCGTGGATACCGCCGCTTTCCCCACGCCTCGGCCACGTTCGCGCAGACGGCCCGTGACGATCTCCGCGCCTGATCAGTCAGGGCGTAGCGCTCTTCCTTCGGCCACCCTTTCGACAGCTCGAAGAGTTGCATGGCTACGTCCATCCCTCGCCGATAGACTCTGAGTTCTCTGAAATGTGTGACCATCGCGTCTCCTCTCATCGCTGAATTGAGCATGTTCGCCCACACTACAGCGCCCATACCCCCACATTCCCATCCTCCCTACCTCAGCGCTCCACGCGCACGTCCTTCGCCTTGAGCTGCAGCTCGGTGTGGCCGTTCCAGGTGTTTTCCTCGACGCTGAACGCGAGCTCCAGCGGCGCACCTGTGCGTGCGCTCTCCTTCACCGCGTCCAGTCGGTCGGCGAGGCCGAAGCCGATGACGGAGTAGGCCGCGCCGCCGTTCTGCCGCTGGGCGACGCGGAGCTTGAGGTGGGTCTTGTCCTTGCCCACCGCCTTCGCCTCGCCGACCGGGCGGAGGTCGCGGCCCCAGAACACCGGGCGCTGGTTCTCCGGCCCGAACGGGCCGAACTGCCGGAGGACCTGCCAGAAGCGCCCGCCAACGCCGCCGGTGATCTGGCAGAGGTCGAGCGGGGCGTCGAGCTGGATCTCGGGCTCGCGCTGCTCCGGCGTGATGCGCGCGCCGACGGCCTCGCTGAGCGCCTCGCGGAAGGCGGGGAGGTTCTCCACGTCGAGCGAGACGCCGGCGGCCGCGTGGTGGCCGCCGAAGCCGATCAGGAGGTCGCTGCACGCGGCGAGGGCGTCGTAGATCGAGACGCCATCGATGGAGCGGGCCGAGCCGCGGGCGACGCCGCTGTCGCCGGTGAGCATGAGCGTCGGGCGGTGGAAGCGCTCGACGATGCGGCTGGCAACGATCCCGATGACGCCGCTGTGCCAGTGCGGCTGGTGGAGCACGAGCGCGAACGGGTCGTGGGCCTCGACGTGCGCCTCGGCCTCGGCAAGGGCCTCGGCGAGGGTGTGGCGGTCGAGTTCCTGGCGCTGCCGGTTGAGGAGGTCGAGGTCGCCGGCGAGGCGGCGGGCGAGGGCCGGGTCGTCGGCCATGAGGAGGTCCACGGCGCGGCCCGCGTCGCCGAGGCGGCCGGCTGCGTTGATGCGCGGCCCCATGGAGAAGACGATCCGCGAGGTCGAGCAGTCGGCGAGGTCCACGCCCGTCGCCTCGGCGAGCGCGCGCAGGCCGAGCCTCGGCTCCGCCGCGAGGCGCGCCAGCCCGGCGTGCATCAGCAGCCGGTTCTCGCCAACGATGGGCACGATGTCGGCCGCGATCGAGACGGCGAGGAGGTCGAGGTACGCGTGGGCGCGCTCGGGCTCCAGGTTCAGCCGGCCGAGCGTCGCCTGGATCAGCTTGTAGCCGACGCCGCAGCCGGAGAGGCCGGTGAAGGGGTAGGGGCAGTCCGGCCGCTTCGGGTCGAGGACGGCGACGGCGTCCGGGACGGTGTCGAGCGCCGTGTGGTGGTCGCAGATAATGAGGTCGAGGCCGAGCACGTCTTTGGCGTAGGCCGCCTCGTCGTGGGCCGTGATGCCGCAGTCGATGGCGACGACGAGCGAGGCCCCGCGCTCGACGGCCTCGTCGAGCCCGGCCGTGCACAGCCCGTAGCCGTGCTCGAACCGGTTCGGGACGAAGTACGTCGCCTCGACGCTGAGGCCGCGTAGGAAGAGCGTCATCATCGCCGCCGAGGTGGTGCCGTCGACGTCGTAGTCGCCGTAGACCATCACACGCTCCTTGCGCGCCACGGCCTCGGCGAGCCGGTCGGCGGCGGCGTCCATGTCGCGCATCAGAAACGGGTCGTGGACGGCGTCCAGCGAGGGCCGGAAGAAGTCCTTCGCCGCGCCGAGCGAGTCCACCCCGCGCAGGACGAGCGAACGGGCGAGCGCGTCCGGCAGGTCGTTGAGCTGGCGGGCGATGGTCCCGACCGAGGCTTCGTTGTCAATCGGACGCAGGGTCCAGCGGTAGGTCACGGGAGCGCAGGCTGGTTTCCTCACACAGACAAAGCAGGCGCGGGAATATAACCTGCGAGCGGGGAGGGTGCGCCTGCGGCGCGGGATGGGAGTGAGGGGGAGGAAAGGGCGGAACGTGCGTTCGCACAGGGCGCGATGGCCTCGGTAATTTTCTAGGCTTTTCTTTCCACTCCTCCTACGCTCAGAGCAGCTCCACGAGGTAGGCCACGCCGGGCTGCGCGTCCGAGGCCTGGCCGATGATCGCGGTGCGCCCGGCCTGGTCGAGCGCCGCGCCGAAGGCCCACCGGCCGAGGTCCATCACCTGCTGCTGCACCCACCCCGCCTCGGGCGTGTAGGCAAAGCTGTAGACCACGCGGTCCACGTTGTAGCCCAGCCCGATCTGCTCGCCGTACCCGACGACAAGCGCCCGGTCGCCGTCGAGCGAGACGGCCTCGCCGAAGGAGCAGTCCTCGCAGGACGTGCTGGGGACGAGCGTCGAGACGCGCCGCCACGCACCGTCGTTGGTGCGGTGGTAGAACAGGGTCCTGCCGGAGCGGTCTGGCCCGGCGGCGCTGTGGCCGACGAGGAGCCGGTCGCCGTCGAGGTCGGCGCGGACGGTGAAGCCCCGGACGCTGCCGATGCGCGCTGTCTCGCGCCAAGCCCCCCGCCCGGAGGCCGTGCCGTCGCGCTCGAAGATGTAGACCGAGCCCGTGCCTTCGTTGTCGTAGGGCGAGGCCGTCACGAGCGCCCGGTCGCCGTCGAGGCGGGCGTGGCTGCCGAAGATGCCGGCCCGCGTGCCCGCGCTCCCGACGAGCCGCGCCGTCTGCTGCCACGCGCCCGAGGCGTTGCGCTCGAAAACGTAAGCTGCGCCACCGTAGGCTCGCTGCGCCGGATCGCCAGCCGTCGTGACGAGCGCCCGGTCGCCTTCCAGATCGATGGCGGCGGCGAAGACGCCCTCGTTGTGGCCCGGCTCGGCGGTGAGAGTCGCTGCCTGCTGCCACGCGCCCGAGGCGTCGCGCTCGAAGAGGTACGCCCGGTTCGGACGGCCGGGGTCGACGAACTCGCCGCCGGCGGCGACGAGCGCCCGGTCGCCGCTGAGGGCGACGGCCCGGCCGAAGAGATCGCCCGAGGCGCAGTCCGCGGGCTCCAGCCGGGCCGCTTCGGCGAGGGCACCGGCGGCGTCGCGCTCGAAGACGTAGGCCGCGCCCGCGTTCGCCCCGCACCGCGCCTCGCCCGTCGCGCCGATGACGGCCCGGCCGCGCTCGGCGTCGAGGGCGACCGCCGCGCCGAAGTGGTTGCCGACGGTCGTGTCGGCGTGGGCGATCGTGCGGATCTGCCCGTAGCCGCTGGACGCGGCGAGCGTGAGGACGGAGAGGAAAAGCGCGCGTCGGAGGTGCATCGAGCCAGGGGTCGTGTGGAGCCTACGCCGGAGCCGGTGGCGGTGAGGTAACGCCAGCGCCGTGCCGGGTCGTATGGTCTACGGCCTCGGTCGCCGATTAGTGCCCCGCCGACGGCTGCCGTGTCGGAGCAGATCGTATTTTGCCGCCGTGCGGGCCTGTAGCATAATGGTTAATGCATCCGACTCATAATCGGCAGACTCTGGGTTCAAATCCCAGCAGGCCCACCAGTCTTTTGCTCGCCCGTTCCCCGGATCCGATGAACCTCGCCTACCTCCTCTTTCTGCCGGGCCTCTCGCTGCTCGCCCTGAGCCTGCTCGCGGGCTGCGCCCAGAACGAACCGGGAGCCGCGCGGGGCGACGACGCGGCAGCGGGCACAGCCTCCGAACTGCGCTACGCCGACGTCGTCGCGTGGGCGGTCAACGCCGGAGGCGAGGCGTACGTCGGGGTCGACGGCGTGGCGTACCGGGCCGACGAGGGCATTACCGGCGGCACCGTCGCACAGATGGACACGGTCCTCGGCAGCCAGGACAGCCCGCTCTACCGCACCTACCGGTCCGGCGACGTTGCGATCCAGACGCCGCTGCCCGACGGCCGGTACGACCTCACCTTCCACTTCGCCGAACCCTTCGACGAGCCGGTCGGGAGCCGCGTGTTCACCGTGTTCGCCGAGGGCCGTCCGGTGATTCCCGACCTCGACGTGCGCGGGGCGCGCGACGAGAAGCACGTCTCGGCTCTTACCCGGACCGTCCCCAACGTGGAGGTCACCGGCGGGCGGCTCGACGTGACCTTCGAGGCCTCGGCCGGGGAGCCGGTGCTGAGCGCCCTCGTGGTCCGCCGGAAGGTCGAGGACGCGCGTACCTGGACCCTCGTCTGGGAAGACACCTTCGACGGTGAGGGGGCACCCGACTCGTCGAAGTGGTCCCACAACGTCTGGCCCGCCCGGAAGGTCAACGACGAGGACCAGGCCTACACCGACCGGCTGAAGAACGTCCGCGTGGAAGACGGCCGCCTCGTCATCGAGGCCCACAAGGAGACCTACGGCAACGCCGAGTACACCTCGGGCCGCGTCCACACCGCAGGCAAGGGCGACATCCTCTACGGCCGCGTCGAGGTCAGCGCCAGGGTGCCGGCCGGGCAGGGCACCTGGGCCGCTGCCTGGATGCTCCCGAGCGACCCATACCGCTACGCGACGACCTGCGCCGAGCCGGACGAGTGGCAGGGCAGCGCCACCTGCGACGCCTGGCCCAACTCCGGCGAGATCGACATCCTGGAGCATGTGGGCTACGACATGAACAACGTCCACGGCACGGTCCACAACAAGGCCTACTACTGGATCAACTGGGAGCAGCGCAAAGGCAGCATCGAGACCGGCGACGCCGAGGCAGACTTCCACGTCTACGCGGTCGAGTGGACCCCCGAGCGGATCGACCTGTTCTTCGACGGGACGCGCTACTTCACCTACGTCAACCAGGGGACGGGCTGGCGCGCGTGGCCCTACGACCACCCCTACAACCTGATCCTGAACCTCGCCATCGGCGGGGCGTGGGGCCGGGCGGGCGGCCCGATCGACGACCGCATCTTCCCCGTGCGGATGGAGGTGGACTACGTGCGCGTCTACGCCTCTCCCGACATCGCCGAGGAGACTCTAGCCGACGCCTCAGGCGGCTGAGCGGCGGCTGCCCGTCACCGCCAAGCGACGCGCTCGACGCGCTGCCCGTCGGAGCGGACCGTATTTTGCCGACGCATGTGGCTGTGACAGGGTGGTCACTGCGGCCAACTCGCAGACTCCAGGGTCAACCTCCAGCGGGTCTACGATCACTCCCTGCTTTTTCTTTCCCATGAACGCCTTCGACCGCATCACCTTCGACCCCGCCGTGCTCGGCGGACGGGCCTGCATTCGCGGCCTGCGCGTGAGCGTGTCGCTTCTCGTCAACCTCGTGGCGAACGGTATGACAGTGGACGAGATCGAGGAAGCCTATCCTTACGTCGAGCCGGAAGACGTTCGGCAGGCGCTCCGGTACGCCGCGTGGCTGACCGAGGAGAACGTGCAGCCGCTCGGCCCGCTGTCGGCGTGAGGTTCCTGGCCGACATGGGCATCTCCCCGGCGACCACTTCGCTTCTGAGCGAGTTGGGTCACGATGCTACCCATTTGCAGCATCAGGGGCTGGACCGGATGGCTGATCCTGACATCCTGTGGAAAGCGCGAGCGGAGGAGCGCATTCTACTCGCCCACGACCTCGATTTTAGCGACCTGATGGCTGCCAGCGGCGCACAACTGCCGAGCGTCGTCATCTTCCGTCTGCGGGACATGCGGCCTGCGAACGTGAACCGCTACCTGCAGGAGGTTCTGAGCACGTACCGCGACGTTCTGCGAGCGGGTGCTATCCTCAGCGTGACCGAAGGCCGTGTCCGATGGCGCACGCTGCCCATCGGCCCGGACACGTAGGCCATTCTCCAGCGCTTGTCTCACCGCCACGCCACGCGCTCGACGCGCTGCCCGTCGGAGCGGAGCCAGACCGCGCCCTCGGCCCAGGTCTGGAGGACCGTCGCCCCGACGGCCTGCCAGCGCTCCAGCACCTCGGGGTTCGGCAGCCGGTGGACGTTGCGCTCCGCCACCGACACGACGGCCAGCGGCGGGTCGTCTCCGACCACGCGCCCGACGAGGGCCGGCGTGCTGCTCGTCCGGCTCCCGTGGTGGCCGACTTTGACCACGTCGCTCCGCAAGAGGTCGCCGTAGTGGGCCACGAGCGAGGACTCCGCCTCGTGCTCGACGTCGCCGGTGAGCAGGAGGGCCGTCTCGCCGTAGGTCACCTTCAGCACGACCGAGCCGTTGTTGGCCCCGGCCCCCGGCTGCGGCGCGAGGTCCGGGGCGAGGACTTGCAGATGCACCGCCGGGTCGAGTGCGAGCGAGTCGCCCCCGACGACCGCGCGGCTGCGCACCCCGAGCGAATCCATCAGCCAGAACGTCTCGGCGTAGAGGCGCGAGGCGTACGGCTGCCCGTTGTGGACCACCTGCCCGACCTCGACCGACCGCAGGAGCGCCGGCAGCCCGCCGAGGTGGTCCGCGTGCGGGTGCGTCACCACGACCGCGTCGAGCCGGTCGACGCCGTAGCGGCGGAGGTGCGGGAGGAGCGTCCGTTCGCCCTGGTCGGTGTAGGGGTCGCGCACGCCGGCGTCGACGAGGACGTGCCGCCCGTTGGGCAGGCTCAGGAGAGCGGCGTCGCCCTGGCCGACATCGAAGAACACGACCTCCAGGTCGGGCCGGGCGGCGCCGGTCCAGACCGGCTGCCACGCTCCGACAGCGGCGCACAGCCCGGCGGCTGCGACGAGCCGCCAGCGGACGCGAGGGCGCGGCCAGAAGGCGAGCGCGAACAGGCCGAGCGTGATCGCACCCAGAGTCCACCCGCTCTGGACGTAACCGCCAACGTCGGACCAGGGCAGCCACTCGGCCCCGGTGCGGCTGATCCAGAGCAGGGCGTGCGCGGCGGCTTCGGCCGAGGCCCCGGCGAGGTCGGCCAGCGGCGCGGCCCAGCCCGCGAAGGCGACCGCGAAGAGGCCGCCCGCGAGCGTGACCGTCGTGGCGGGGATCGCGGCGAGGTTGAGCACGAGGCCGGCAAGGGGGACGCGCCCGAAATGGAACAGGAGGACCGGCATCGTCCCGAGCGTGGCCGCGAGCGAGACGAGCGTCATCCCCGTCACCCACCGCCTGGCGCGCCCGGCGGTCCACCATGCCGGCACGCCGCGCTCGAAGACCGGGACGAGCGCCACAATCGCCCCGACAGCCGCGAACGAAAGCTGGAAGCCGACATCGAACAGGAACGTCGGGCGGGCGAGGAGCAGAACGAGCGCCGCCACGCCGAGGGCGTTGAGCGTGTTCGGCGGGCGCTCCGTCGCCGCGCCGACGATCAGGAGCGCCGCCATCACGAGCGCCCGCACGGCCGAGGGCGGGGCACCCGTAGCGACGACGTACAGCCCGAGCACCGCGAGCGTCACCGCCGCCCGCACGACCTCGACGGTCCGCCACCGCCACCCGAGGCGGTGGAGCACCGGCTTGAGGAGGCCGTGGAGCGACAGGCCGACGAGGAGGACGTGCAGCCCCGAGATCGCGAGCAGGTGCATCAGCCCGGTCGCGGCGAAGGCGGCGCGCGTGGCGCGGTCGATCCGGCTGCGGTCGGCGAGGAGGAGCGCCGAGAGGACAGCGCGCGGCTCCTCCGCCCGGACGTGCGCTTGGAGCGCGGCGCGGGCGTGGGCGCGGACACTGTTCGCCACGCGGTCGCGCACGCCCGCCTCCGTCCCGATGACGGTGAGCGCCGTGCTGTCGTAGCCCGTGATTGTTGCGTGGATACCGCGCCGAGCGAGGTAGGTCCCGTAGTCGAAGTCGGCCGGGTTGCGGCGCGGCGCGAGCGGCCGGAGCGTCCCGGCGACCCGCACCCGGTCCCCGGCCTGCAAACCGGAGAAGTCGATGCGCGGCGCGTAGGCGTCGCGGGGCTGCCAGAGCGCGACCTGCACCCGGCCCCGGACCGGCACGAAGGCCTCGGCCGGAGCCGCCGAGTCGGCCGCGAGCGTGAACCGGACCCCGCGCTCGGTCTCGACCGGGTGGTCGGCGACGCGGCCTGCCAGTTCGACCGGGAACGTGGCGCGCGCCGCGAGGTGGGCGAGGTGGTCGGCCGGGAGGTCCTGCCACGCGCTCAGCCACGCCCCCCCGAGGGCCGTGAGAGCAACGCCCAGCCCGAGCGTCGCCGCGAGCGCGCCGAGCGAGACGAGCCGCCGCCGCGCCCACCCGACGGCCGCGACGGTCACGAGCGCTGCTCCTACTGCAATCCCTGCCCAAGTCCAGAGCCCGACGCCCGGCGCGAGGTCCGCAGCGGCGATCCCGGCGGCGAAGCACACCGCTATCCCGAGCGCGGGGCGCGAGCGCCAGCGGATGGGATGGCTCGGCGGTGAGGGCATGGGGACGGAGGACGGTGGGACGGAGGACGGTGGGACGGAGGACGGGTGGCGCGAGCGACTCGGGTAATTTTGGCGGTCTTGCTTTCGACACCCGACACGTTAGACACGGGGCTCGGCGAGGCATAACCACCGTGTGGAGCTTGCGCGAATCCGATCTGCCGTCGGCACTGCCCGGGGGACCGGTCGTAGCATGAACCCGCTACTCCCCGCCCGTTCTTTCCCGTCCCCATGAGCAGCCGCCGCGACGTCCGAGCCCGTGTCATGCAAGCCCTCTACGCCCGCGAACTGAGCGGCGACGAGGTCGAGCACATCGTCCACCACCTCCTGGCCCCGAAGTTCGAGGGGTCGGCCCTGCGCTTCGCCGAGCGCCTCTTCCTCGCCACGCTCGACCGCGCGGAGGAGGCCAACGCGCTCATCGAGGCGCACGCGCGGAACTGGGAGCTGGGCCGCATCGCGCTCGTGGACCGGCTCATGCTGCAGATCGCGATCACCGAGATGCTCCACTTCGAGGACATCCCGCCGAAGGTCTCGATCAACGAAGCTATCGAGGTCGCCAAGCGCTTCAGCACGCCGCAGAGCGGGACCTTCCTCAACGGCATCCTCGACGCCGTGCTGCGCACCCTCCGGGCCGAGGGGCGCCTCCGCAAGACCGGGCGCGGCCTGCTCGAAGCTTCGCTGCCGACCGTGCGCTCCTAACCCTTCGCTGCCTGCAGCCCGGCTTCTCCCGACCCCCTCGCATGCGCCTCTTCGCCATCGGTGACGTCCACGGCTGCGCCCGCTCGCTCGACGCCCTCCTGGCGAAGCTCGCGCTGACGCCCGAGGACCGCGTGGTCTTCGTCGGCGACTACACCGACCGGGGGCCGGACTCGAAAGGCGTCATCGACCGGCTCGTCGAGATGGAGGCCGCGAGCGAGGACCGGACCGGGCCGCGCTGCGTCTTCATCCGCGGCAACCACGACCAGATGATGCTCGACTACATCGAGCGCGGCGAGATGGAGCTGTGGCGCGTCAACGGCGGGATCGAGACCCTGGAGAGCTACGCCGCCGAGGGGCGGATCCCCGAGGCGCACCACGCCTTCCTGCGCCGCACCCGGCTCTACCTCGACACGCCGGACTTCTGCTTCGTCCATGCCGGGCTGAAGCCGTACTACCCCGTCGCCTACAACCTCCAGTACGAGACCGCCGAGACGTTCCTCTGGACGCGCGAGCACCTCTCGATGCCGCAGCGCGAGTGGGAGAAGCCCGTCGTCTGCGGCCACACGCCGCAGCCCGAGCCCGTCGACCAGCCCGACCTCCTCTGCATCGACACCGGCTGCGTCTACCACACGCACCTGGAGTACGGCACGCTCACCGCCGTCCAACTCCCCGAGCGCACCTTCGTCTCGGTCGAGTACTCAGGCTAAAGGCCGAGGAGGAGACCGAACCGGAGGTGCGCGCGCTGCGTCCCGGCCTCGGCGTAGACCACCCGCCGGCCGAGCCGCGCCGAGCCGCGCACGAACGGCTCCGCGAAGAGGTTGAACGAGCGGGCCTTGTTTCGGGCCGACTCCCCCTCCGAGAAGAAAAAGCTCGGCCCGAGGCGCAGCCCGAGGTCGAGGTCGAACGGGCCCGTGCGGAGGTCGGCCAGCACGGTGAGCGCCCGGAGCACGCGGAGGCTCCCCCCGATGCCGAGCCCGACGAGGAACCCGTCGCGCCCGTCGTTGGCCTCGGAGTTGAAGCGGTACTCGGTGTAGAGCGCCCCCTCGCGCGTGAGGACCGTAAACGCAGGCGTCCCGAACCCGACCTGCACGCCGACGCCCGGCACGCCCGCCGCCCCGACCTGCACGAACGGCAGCGTCGGCGTGGCGAACTGCGCCTGCGCCGGAAGCCACAGCGCGAGGAGGAGGGCGGTGAGGACGGAGACGCGAGCGAGCACGGAGTGGTGGAGGAGTTGGAGGGGTGGGCGCACGGGCGCGGTCTAGGTTCGGTCGCAGGCCTGCTCTCGCACATCCATCCACCCTCACTCCCACACCCAGACGGCGTCTGAGGAATGCTTGAAGATAGTCCGCGCCGGGACACGGACGAGCGCCGTGCCGTAGACTCCCGCCAACGACGAGTGGCGAGCGACGATTGTCGAACGATCACTCGCCATTCGCCTCTCGTAACTCGACCCTCGACATGGCTCTTCGCGTCGGCATCGTCGGCCTCCCCAACGTGGGCAAGTCCACCCTGTTCAACGCGCTCAGCGAGGCGGGCGCGGAGGCCGCGAACTACCCCTTCTGCACGATCGAGCCGAACGTCGGCGTGGTCGGCGTGCCGGACCCGCGGCTCGACCGGCTCTCGGACCTCGCGCAGTCGGCCCAGACCGTCCCGGCGACGATCGAGTTCGTCGACATCGCGGGCCTCGTCGCGGGCGCGTCGAAGGGCGAAGGGCTTGGCAACCAGTTCCTGGCCCACATCCGCGAAGTCGACGCCGTCGCGCACGTCGTCCGCTGCTTCGAGGACGAGAACGTGGTCCACGTCGAGGGCTCGGTCGACCCCGCGCGCGACATCGAGGTGATCGAGACCGAGCTTCTGCTCAAAGACCTCGACACGGCCGAGCGGCGCGCCGAGCGGGCGCAGAAGGGATCGAAGACAGGCGACAAGGCGGCCAAGACCGAGCTTGCGTTCTACGAGCGCCTCCAGGCCCACATCGGCGACGGCCACCCGGCTCGCACCTTCCCGGTGGCGAGCGGCGAGGAGGCGCGGCTCCTGCGCGACGTCTTCCTGCTCACGGCCAAGCCGGTGCTCTACGTCGCCAACGTCAGCGAGGGCGACCTCGCCAGCGGCAACGCCTACGCCGAGCAGGTCCGCGAGATCGCTGCGCGCGAGGGGGCCGGCGTCGTGCTCGTCTCGGCCGAGTTCGAGGCCCAGCTCGCCGAGCTGGACGCCGACGACCGGGCCGAGTTTCTCGCCGAGGCCGGGCAGGCGGAGCCGGGCCTGCACCGGCTGATCCGCGAGGCCTACGACCTCCTCGGCCTCGCCACCTACTTCACCGCCGGGCCGAAGGAGGCGCGGGCGTGGACGATCACCAAGGGCACGAAGGCCCCGCAGGCCGCCGGCGTCATCCACACCGACTTCGAGCGCGGCTTCATCCGCGCCGAGACCATCAAGTTCGCCGACTACGACCGGCTCGGGAGCGAGGCCGCCGCGCGCGAAGCCGGGGCGATGCGCAGCGAGGGCAAGGAGTACGTCGTCGCCGACGGCGACGTGCTGCTGTTCCGGTTCAACGTCTGAGCCGGCCCGGGAGCTAAAGCGAGTGTGCGTGACGCTTTTGTTATTTACTTGTTGGAACAAGCAAAGCCGCTGGCGTACTATGGGGCGTCACGCGCCGGGCACCTCCGGCGTCCCTACGTCACAAGACCCCTCCTGTCATGTCCGTTCGCCCGCTCCGCCTCCTCGCCGTGCTGGTCCTGTTCGCCGGGACCCTGACGGCCTTCACCTACATCCAGTCCGCGCCCTACGACGTCGACAAGACCCACAGCCAGGTCCAGTTCAAGGTCAAGCACCTCGGCATCACGACCGTCACCGGCACCTTCCACGACTTCGACGTGGACCTCAACCTCGACCCGGCCGACGTCGCCTCGCTCCAGACGAGCGCAACCGTCCAGATCGCGTCCGTCGACACCGGCAACGAGCGCCGCGACGGGCACCTCCGCTCGGAGGACTTCTTCCACGCCGACGCCCACCCGACGATGGCGTTCGAGAGCACCGGCGTCCAGAACGTCGACGGCAACGAGTTCGAGCTGCTCGGCAACCTCACGATTCGGGGGGTCACGCTGCCCGTCGCGTTCGAGGCTGAGATGGCCGGCCCGGTGACGGGTCCGCAGGGCAAGCCCCGTGTCGCGTTCACCGCCTCGACCGAGATCAACCGGAAGGACTACGGCCTCGAGTGGGGTCCCGTCGTGGAGGGCGTCAACGTAGTCAGCGACAACGTGGACATCATCCTCGAGGTGCAGGCGGTGCCAGCCGACGCGTAGACGCGGCCTGGTTCCCACCACCGACGGGGGCGGCTCCACGCGCTGGGGCCGCCCCTGCTTTTTCAACCGGGCAGTCGGTCGAGCGGGCTGAGCACGCCGAGGCCAGGGCGGTTCAGAACGTGTGTGTAGATTTGCGTCGTCTGCACCTTTTTGTGGCCGAGCAGTTCCTGCACCGTGCGGATGTCGTAGCCGTTTTCGAGGAGGTGGGTGGCGAAGGAGTGGCGAAAGACGTGGGGCGTGACCGGCTTTGCGAGGCCCGCCTGCTGTGCGGCGCGGCGAACGGCTCGCTGCACGGTCGATGGCGAGAGGTGATGCCGGTGGATTCGGCCCGTCCGGGGGTCCGCCGAACGCCGGGCAGAGGGGAAGACGAACTGCCACCCGATCTCGCGCGCCGCACTCGGGTATTTGCGGGCGAGGGCATGCGGAAGCTTAGCCTCACCGAACCCCTCGGCGAGGTCGTCCTCGTGACGGGCACGAGCGAACGCCACTTGCCGCTGAAGCGTGCTGCCGAGCGTCGCCGGGAGCAGTGTGACTCGGTCCCGGTTGCCTTTTCCCTCGCGGACGGTAATCGTATGCCGCTCGAAGTCTAGGTCTTTGACGCGGAGGCGGAGGCATCCGCTGAGCCGAAGCCCGGCCCCGTAGAGCAAGCTGGCGACAAGGTGGCTTGTCCCGCTGAGCCGGCCCAGCACGGCCTCGACCTCGGACGGGGTTAGGACGACGGGCAGGCGGCGAGGTTTGCGCGCCCGGACGAGATCGTTCATCTGTCCGAGCGGCTGGTCGAGCACAGCGTCGTAGAGGAAGAGGAGCGCAGAGAGGGCCTGGGTTTGCGTGCTCGCCGCCACGTCGCGCTCGTTGGCGAGGTGGTTGAGGAACGCTGCGACGTGGGCCGAGCCCAACTCGCTTGGGTGTCGGGGGCGCCCCGTCTCGTCGCGATGGAAGCGAACGTAGCGCTTGATCCAGCCGACGTACGACTCTTCGGTGCGGTAGCTGAGGTGGCGCACCCGGATGGCTTGGCGGACACGGCCGAGGAGGCGGGGCGCGGTAGTCGGCATAGATGGCGGAAGGATGGAAGAGAGGGGAGGTCTGTTCCTTTAGACCGCGCTGCCGCCTTTTCGTAACCCCTCGTACTTTTATGCAGCGCGGTGCCGCATAAGGAGCGGGATTGTGCGCTTCGTGCGGCGTGCGCGCTCCGAATCCCCTGTCGGCGCGTATTATGCAGCCTCACGCTCCTGAAGTACTGGTTATATGGCCTTCCCACGATGGAGAACGACTACGTTGAGTGGGCCTCGGTAGCCGCCGCCGTTTTCGCTGGAATCGGCCTGCTGCTTACGGCAATCCAAATTGCCCGCGCCTCGCGTCAGCAACGGGTCGAGCGCGTGAGCGAGTTCGCCAAGGACATATTCGACGACCCAGAACTCAGAGGCATCTACTATCAACTCGAATACGGGCAGTTCGAGTACGGTGACAGCTTCCACGGTTCCGAGGAAGAGCAGCACTTAGACAAGTTGCTCGGCCGCTTCGACTCACTCGCGCGCCAAGTCGAGATGGGAGTGCTCAAACTCAAAGACCTCGATATCATAGCCTACGAGTACATCGTAGCGTATCAGGACTTGGGGGTCGCATCGTACTTCGAGTTCTTAGATGGGTGGTTCAGGACTCGTGGCCTGAAACGCGAGCCGTACAAGGCATTCAGAGACATTGGGGCAAAAGTTGAACGTCGTATGTACCAATCCTAGCCACGGCCATATAACCCGCGGCTGCAGGCCGACCCAGGGCTCCAGCGTCCTCGGCTCGTTCCGGCGTCGGCGCTACTTTCGCTTCGTCCAACCGTCGCGGTCGCTGCCCTGTGCGGCTGAGCGGCCGTCTGTTATGCCGCGCCCCAGACCATTGAGACGTAAACTGACTCCGGATCCCTGTTAAACCATTCTCAAAGTCGATGGATACTACTTCCCCGTACGTGTGGCGACCTATTACCGATCTCCCTGTTGACAGGGCAGACCTGGAAGATGATGGCCTGCGGCAGCTTGCCCCGCTTTGGGAAGAACAACGTGAAGGACTCGCTGCATCGGAATCAGTTCAGGAGTTCAACAAAAGGCTCTTGCGGCGACAGGCTATTGAGACCGGACTCATAGAGCGCCTGTACACTTTCGACCACGGAATCACTCAGCTTCTTGTTGAGCAAGGTCTTGATGCCAGCTTGATTCCTCATGATGCGAGCAATCAGGGAGCTCAACACGTCGTCGAACTGATCCGCGATCAGCATAGCGCTGTTGAGGGACTGTTCACGTTCGTCAAGCAGGATCGCCAGCTTTCAACTTCGTACATCAAGGAGCTTCACCAAACACTGACCTTCAATCAGTCATCAACTGAAGCCGTCACGCCAGATGGAAACATCATTGAGGTTCCCCTTCTGAAAGGCGAGTACAAGAAGCATCCCAACAACCCCCGCCGTGTAGACGGAACAGTTCACGAGTATGCACCACCGGATCATGTCGCATCAGAGATGGACCGGCTCGTTGAGCTACACCGAGCCCACGAAGCTCAGGGAGTAGCACCCGAAGTCTCTTCTGCTTGGCTCCATCATCGTTTTACTCAGATTCATCCATTCCAAGATGGAAACGGCAGAGTTGCGCGGGCGCTGGCTTCGCTCGTGTTTCTTCGTGAGGGATGGTTCCCGCTCCTCATCACCAACGACCAACGTGCAGTCTACATCCGGACGTTGGAGGCGGCAGACCGAGGTGATCTTGAGCCTCTCGTTTCACTATTTGCGAAGGCCCAGCGTCAAGCATTCCAGAGTGCTATTAGTACCGCCAAAGAGGTTCGAGACCAGGAACGACATGTTGGCGCTCGAATTAATGCACTCAAGAACAAATTCATCCAGCAGTCCAAAACGCTGAGCGAGGAGTACGATAAAGCTAAATCGTACGCTCAAGATCTGCACACTCAAGCCTATAATAGACTCAAGGCTCTCGCCCGGGATCTAGGCGAGGAGTTAGGCCCTCATGCGCCTCCAGGCGAAACCTTTCGCTTCTTCGCTGACGAAGACAACGAAGATGTTATTCGTCAGAGTTGGCACCGATACCCGGTTATCGAGTCAGCCAAATCGATAGGCTATTTTGCTGACCTTCGGTCATTCTCGAAATGGGTGCGCCTCGTGATCGACGCCACAAACAGGTCTGAGATCCTTGTATCCTTTCATGCTGTGGGGCGCGAGTTTCCGGGAGTGGTCAATGTCTCGGCTACTTTCTACACACGAGCAGAGTCTGGCGATGGGACGACGACCATTACCTCGGTTGAGCCTCTAACCGACGACGCCTTCCAGATTCTCTACACTAGTGACCTCACAAACCTCCAGCGGCGCTTCGAGACTTGGTTGGACGGTATCATTACGAACGGGCTCGCAGCGTATGACCGAGGCTTGTAGACTCTCTGGACATACATCTAACGCAAGCGCGGCATAACCCACGGCTGCACGCCGACGAAGGGCTCTACCGTCCTCACGCTGTCTGGCCTCTGGCGTACCCTGCGCTCCGAACCACCGCCAGCGGTCGCTACCCTTCGCGGGTGAGCCGCAATCTGTTAGCACGCTCTGACTAAAAAAGTGCATCATGCTAAATTCCACCCCAGTTCATTTACTGAAAGCGCATGTTCAAAAGTGGAATCGGTGACGATCACAAAATCCAGAAACGCGCCCCGACGTGAAAGGTCCTATGAATACTACAGCAACTGTGGCAGTTGAGATCGCGGAATCGCAGGGCCGTGCGCCAGCCATGCGGCGCGTACGCATCACATCTATCGACGTCATGCGGGGTCTCGTCATCGTCCTGATGATGGTCGACCACGTTCGTGAGCGTTTCTTTTATCACATCCAGATCGGCGACCCGGTCAACCTGGAGATCGTCAACACGAGTCTGTTCTTCACGCGCCTATCAGCGCATCTCTGTGCGCCGGTCTTCGTGTTCCTCGCCGGGTTGGGCGCGTGGCTGTACGCGAACCCTAGGTCCGGCGTGACACGTTCGCCCAGCTATTTCCTGTTCACACGCGGAGTATTCCTGCTGGTGCTTGAGGTGGTCCTAATTAACCAGTCGTGGTTCTGGGGCTTCCCGCCGGAGACGATCTACCTCCAGGTCATCTGGGCCATCGGGATCAGCATGATCGCCCTGTCGCTGTTGGTCCGCCTGCCGCATTGGGGGATCGCGACCCTAGGCCTCGTCATCGTCTTCGGCCACAACGCGCTCGACCCGATCACCGTCGCCCCGGGGGACCTCGGCTATTCGCTGTGGACCATTCTGCACGACCGGGGCTCTCTGCTTTCGAGTGACCTGATCTCCATCTGGGCTTCCTACCCGGTGCTGCCGTGGATCGGGGTGATCCTGTGCGGCTACGCGCTCGGGCCCCTCTACGGCTCGACGGTCACGTCTGCCGACCGCAAGAAGCGCCTCGTACAGATCGGCGGCGCCTGTCTGGCCATCCTGGCGCTGCTCCGTGGCCTCAACGTCTACGCGGAGCCCCAGCCGTGGACTGCTGGCGCCACGCCCCTCGACACGCTGATGTCGATGCTCAACTACACCAAGTACCCGCCCTCGCTCGCCTTTCTCCTGCTGGCGCTCGGCGTCGCCCTCCTGCTGATGGCGTGGCTCGACACGACGGACAACCCCGCGACGCGGATCCTCCAGACGTTCGGCCAGGCACCGATGTTTATCTACGCGTTGCACCTCTACGTGCTGCTGATCTGCTACAAGATCGTTCTCGTGACCATCGGCCCAAACGCGGGTGACCTATATCACATCGACTACGTTTGGCAGATCTGGTTGCTGAGCGCGCTTCTCGCATTTGCGCTGTATTTCCCGACTCGTGCGTTCGGTCGGTACAAGCGCAGGACCGACAAGACTTGGGTCCGTTACTTCTGAGTATGCAACGCGGGACCGGTGGCGTATTCGCGATTCGTTATGCTGCTGAAGAAAGAGCCAAGGAACAGATTCGTCAAAATGAACGCCCCAATAACTACGTTCAACAAATAGCCAGGAGAAATGACCAAACTGCTCGCAAAGGCTATCGGCGAGCCTAAAAAGCTCCTCCAGATACTCAAGATTGATTGTCGTCGTCGCATCCGTCGTGCTGCGCGTGCTAACCAGCGGTGCAAGTGACGAAACGCGTTCCGAGGCCAACGGTCCGTGTGGGGCGGTCGGGCAACGGTCCGCGCGGCGCTCTACATGGGGGCGCTGGCGGCGGTGCGTTCGAACCCTCCGATCCGGGCGTTCTACGAGCGGCTCGTCGAGCGGGGGAAGCCGAAGAAGGTCGCCTTGGTGGCATGCATGCGGAAGCTGCTGGTCACCTGCAACGCGGTCGTGCGTGACGAGCGGGGGTGGCAGAACGACTTCGCTGCCGTAGCTTGACTTCCAACACAGCTGCTGCTACGCCTCCAGGAACCATGAGCCCAGACGCTTTCACCACTGCTTACACTCTCGACTACGTCACCCATCACCTCCCTCCGCAGGGGCAACGCCTCCTCGAAGTCGGGTGCGGGCAAGGCCAACTCGCCCGCGCCCTGCTCGACTTAGGGTATGACGTCGTCGCCGTCGATGAAGACCACGACGCCGTTGCATCGGCTCGGCAACGCGGGGTGACCGCCCACCACGCCCAGTGGCCCGACCTCAACGTGTCCGGCTTCGACGCCATCCTCTTCACGAGGTCGCTCCACCATATTCACGCCTTGCGCCACGCTCTTGATCGAGCCCGGTCCGCGCTGAATCCCGGGGGATCAGTCATGGTCGAGGACTTCCGATACAGTGACCTGGACGGGCGGACGATCGCCTGGTTTGCCGGAACGACGCGTCTGCTGCTGGCAACGGGCGTACTAGATCGGAGAGACGAGTGGCTCACGAGCCTGTCACAGGCCGGAGATCCGGTTCCGGTCTGGCGGGCCAATCATGGTCACGACCTCCACACGGCCGACGAGATCGACGGTGTACTCGGGGAGGTTTTCGAGGAGGTGGAGCGGGTAGGGTGTGCCTACTTTTTCCGCTACATCAGTCGAGCGGTCAGTACTGCGGCTCAGAGGGCGAAGGTAGGGGAGGCCTTCGCTGCGTTAGAAGAGTCGCTCGCGCACTCGAATCAGATCCAGCCGTTAGGTCAGCGTTTCCTGGCCCGTTCAGGCTAGGTCGTGTGGCCAATTGCAGGGTCAGGTTCGCACGCGGTGTGGGTGGTGGTGTAACTAGGCGCTGCAGGCGACAAAAAGCGAGGTGGTAGTGTTCGGCGTTTTTGATCCGCTGCTCATACCAGTTCTTCAGGATAGTGTCTCACCTAGGCGAGGTCGTCCCCGCGCAGGCGGGGACCCATACAACCCCCTACGCGATCAGAGCTAGTATCAGGCTGTGGGTCTTTGGTAGTACCGGTTCGCTAAGATTGTAGCCCGCGCGCAGCGGCGAGGATGGTGAGGCTGCGCGGACACAGGCAGCGCGCACGGAAGCGTTCTCGGACGGGAGCGTCATCGAGCGAGAGTATCAGCGGCCGGAAGCGCTCAGGCCATCGCCGATGGTCCCGGTGGCCCACCGGAAGGTAGCGTCCGCCTGCAGCGCGTCGACCTGGGCCGCGACGCGCTCCTCGCGGGCCTCGGCGAACGCCTGCTCGCGCTGGTTGACCAGAAAGAGCGTGCTCTCGCCGAGCTCGAAGCGCCGCTGCTCAGCCTCCTGCAGGCGCTGGGCTAGCTCGACGCGGCGCTCGGCGGCCGACACGCGGCGCAACGACTGGCGCAGCGCGACGAGCACCGCGTCCACGTCGGCGCGGATGGCGCGCCGGGCGAGGTCCTGCTCGAAGCGCAGCGCCTGAATCTCGATCTCGGCCCGCGCCGCCTCGCTGCGCCCGGCACGGAAGAGGAGCGGCTGGTCGATGCGGAAGCCGAGCTTCACGTCGGTCACGCCGAGCGGGTTGTCGTCGTAGGACACGACCTGCGCCTCCAGCTTGAGGTCGGGGCGCAGCTGCTCGCGGGCGAGGCGCTGCTCCACCTCCGCCTGCCGCTGCGCCAGCGCCACCTCCCGCAGTTCCGGGCGCTGTGCCAGTGCCGTCGCCACGGCCTGCGCCGAGTCCGGCTCGGCGCGGAGCGTCGGGAGGGTGGGTGCGCTGTAGCGGGACGTCCCGGGCGTGCCGTCCTCGTTCCACAGGAAGACGGCGAGCTTGACGCTCGCCTGCTCGGCCTTGCGGCGCGCCTCGGCCACTTTCCCCTCGCGGCTGGCCACGGCGAGCTCGGCCTCCACGCTGTCCACGGCAGCCGTCTCCCCGGCGCGGGCCTGCCGCACGACGAAGTCGCGACGCTCGGTGGCCAGCACCAGCAACTCTCGGTTGACCTGCAAGACCTCCTGCGCCTCGGCCCACGCCCAGAAGACCTGGGCCGCGTCCAGCAGCAGGCGGTTCTGCCCGCGCGCCTCGAACGCCTCGGCCAGGCGCGGTCCGAGACGAGCCGCTTCGAGCGCGGCTCGCCGCTTGTTGGTGCCGAACCCCTGCAGCGGCGAGAACGAGAGGCCGAAGCGCGTCTCGCCGGCGGGCGACGTGCTCACCGACGGATCGATGCTCGACCCCAGCCCGCGCCGGTAGTCGACCAGCAGGCTCGGGCTCATCGGCAGGTCCAACGGGAGCGCGACGCCGCTGCGCAGGACGTTCAGCTTGTCGTCGGCGTCCTCGGTCTTGTACTCGTAGCCCGAGGTGAGGGTAGGGTCGAAGCCGCCGCGCGCGTCGAGCAGGTCGGCGAGGGCCCGGTCCGTTTCCAGACGCAGCGACCGTGCTGCCGGGTTGGCCCGCAGCACCTGGCCGAGGAACGCCTCGAGCGTGAGCACCGGGCAGGTGCGACCGGGCTCGCAGCGCGCGGCGGGCGTCTCGTCCTGAGCCAGCCCCGACGGCGTACCGAACAGGCAGAGCGCGAGGCACACCGCGCAGAGGCGTCGGATCATCGGGGGCGGTAGGAGGACATGCAAGAGTCTAGGTCCGGACGGGAATCTCCGGCGGCAGGCCGTTCATGCGGCGCCAGATCTCGTAGCCGAGCGAGACGTCGGACAGCATCACCCAGCCCGTGACCGAGGAGCCCTGGCGGAGGTAGCTCCGGCTCGGCCACGGCGGATGCGCGCCCGTCGTGTCAGGGACCACGAGGAGACGGTAGCGGCCCAGGCCGTCGTCTACCGGGTCGACCACGCGCACCGTACCCGTGAAGATGCCGATCGAGACGCCGGGGAAGCCCGCGTACTGCAGCGCCGGGAAGCCCGCGAACTGCAACTGCACGCGGCTCCCGGGCTCGACGATGGCGGCGTCCATGCCGCTCACGAACAACTCGGCGGCCTGGTCGTCTGTCTCGGGTACGACGAGCGCGAGCTGGTCGCCCTCGGAGACCGTCTGGCCGGGGCCAGCCTCACTCACACGAGCAATGATGCCGTCGATAGGCGCTCGGACAACGGCGGCCGACCGCCGCTCCTGGGCGTTGTCGAGCCGCAGGTCGAGCTCGGCGCGGCGGGCGTCGAGCGCATTCGTCTTGCCGTCCACGTCGAGGCGGGCCGACTGCACCTCCTGCCGGGCGGCTTCCTGCTCGGCGGCGGCGGCGATGGAGTCGGCACGCGTTTTCTGGAGGGTGAGCTGCTCGCTTTCGAACGCGCGCAGTGAGGTGAGCCCGTCGGCGTAGAGCGCTTCGGCGCGCCGGAAACGCTCGCGGGCGGTGGCCGTCTCCAGCGAGGCGTTCTCCAAGCGCGCGCGCGCAGCGCGCAGCTGCTGCTCGGCCTGGGACTGCGTCTGGCGCGCGCGCTCCGTCTCCAGCTGGAGCACGCGCAGCTCGCTGGTCCGCGACGCGGCGATGCGCTCCACGAAGCGGCTGTCCATAAACGACGTGCTGATGTCTGCAAGCACCGCGATGGTGTCCCCGGTCGCGACGGCGTCGCCCTCGTCCACGTACCACCGTTGGATGCGCGCGGAGATCTGCGCCTCGACCGGCTGCGGGCGGGCGTCCGGCGAGAACGCCGTCACCGCCCCCGATCCCGACACGGTCTGCTGCCACGGCGTCACCGTCAGGGCGACGGCCAGCAGCGCCAGGGTCACGAACGACCCGAGCATGACCCGGAGTGCCATCTTGGGCGTCTCCGCAGCCTGCAACGCGCTCGAGTGCAGGCCGTAGGGCGACTCGTGCGAGGAGGTGGACCCCGCTAGCCGCTCCGCCGGAGGGCGGGCCTCACGCCAGCTCCAGAGCGGGCGGCTAGCGTCCTCAGACGAGGGGGACGTGGGAGGTGTAGACATGGGGGCGCGGCGTGCAGGGCGGTGCGGTCAGGCTGGAGCAGGCTGGCTGGTGCGCAGGGACGCGACGAGCTGCGGGAAGTGCTCGCAGAGGAACGCGTCGGGCTCGCGCGCGAGCGCGCGCGGCTCCCCGGACCAAACCACCGAGCCGCGGTCGAGCACGATCACATGGTCGGCGCGCTCGACCGTCTCGGGGTCGTCGTCGGTGACGGTGATCAGCGTCCAGGCGTCGTGGGCATAGAGGCGGTCCATCAGCTTTAGCCTAACCGGCTCCTCGATGCCGTTGAACGCCTCGTCGAGGATGAGCACGCGCGGCTCCCCGATGATGGCACGGGCGATCATGATGCGGCGCACGAAGCCCTGGGCGAACTCTAGCCCCGCCGAGGTGACCGCCGCGTTGAGGCCGTCGCGCAGCCCCAGGACATCGTCCTCCAGATCAGCCATGTAGAGGGCCTGTTGCATCTCGGGATAGGTGAAGGGGCGGCCCATCGTGATGTTGTCCTCCAGCGTGCCCTTGAACAGCTCGTCAGCGGAAAGCGCCATGCCGATGTCCTGGCGGTAGGCCTTCAGGTCGAGGCGGCGGATGTCGTGGCCGTCGAACGTGATGTGGCCGCCCTCAGGCGTGTGGAGGCGGACGAGCGTGCGCGAGAGCGTCGATTTCCCGGCCCCGCCGACGCCCACCACACTGACGTGCGTGCCGGCCTCCG
>JBCDKT010000026.1 GCA_038746285.1 Bacteroidota bacterium | reverse complement strand
CGGTCGTCACGAGCCCCTCTTTCGAGGTCTTGTCATGCCCCGCATCTATTCCCGTCCGCACTACGCTCAGGCCCGGACCTGGTACCGGTTCGCCTGCTGGCTCCGGCGCACGTCGTGCCCCCAGTTCCATCCGCACCTCATGAAGGAGGACGCCTTGCGCGAGAGCTTCCGGCTCGGCAGCCGGTCGATCATCCTCCCGTCGCGCCTCAAAGACTGCGAGGCCGCTGGGCTCGCACGGCTCGCCGCTCGGGCCGCCTCTGGCGACAAGTACCCGGAGCTGGTGGCCCGGATCGCCGTGGTCGATCCCGACGACGCATCGGCCGACGAGGTCCACCTGTTCCTCGAAGTGGCCGACCGGACGGGCACGCATGCGGAAAAGCACCTGCTCGGGAAGCTCCCGCCGGAGGACGCTCTGTGGGTGGCCCCTCTGATCCGGCTGGAGTCCGACGCCTACGGCACGGGCACCGTCCTCCGGTACCACGTGACCGGAGGCCAGACAGACGAGGTCCACGTCGCGATCAGCCGGGCGCACGAGGCTGCGGCGGCTTGGCTCGACTGGGCCGACGACCGGAAGGCCTGGGCCGAGGCCCACGCGGTGGCCGAGGAGAGCCCGTACGCCTACCGGGCGACCTACCGGGACACGGTGGCACCGGGGGCGAGCTACGGAGGCTTCCTCTACGGCACCGACGCCTACGGCGAAACCGACTGGGACGACGAGTAGCCCCAAGCCTGGGACTCACAGCCCGGCGACCCACACGGTCGCCGGGCTTCTTTTTTGCCGCAAAGGGGGAAGGTAGAGGCGCCCCCGTCGGCCGCGAGAGCGCGTCGGCCGACGGGGGCGCTCCCACCACGGCTGACGTGTGTCTGTGCGGAGCGATGCCTGGAATCCGATGGCGAACCGAAACCCTGACGCTGCGCGGCTCGCAACGCCGAGCGGCCTGACGGCCCTGAACCTCCGCGTGCTCTGCGACATCGAGGCCAAGATGCCCGAGGGCGGCGACCGCTACGACGGCGTGCCCGTCGTCCCCCAGCCCAAGCTCGACCGCCGCGAGCGGTACCACGCCCGGCGCCTCGCCGTGCGCGGGCGGCTCCGGCGGCTGGAGTCCGACGCACCGTGGTTCGCGCGGCGGACCGTGCTCTACGGCTCGGTGGCCGAGCCTGCAGTGAGTGGCCCTCAATCTGTCGTTCGAGAGCCTGCCCACGTGCTCCGCCAGCCCGAGGTGCACGTGGCCTACCGGGACGCCCTGTTCTCGGGCGTCCCGCTCTACACGACCCGGCTCGTCCGCGAGCGGACGTTCACGTTCCCGACGCGCGACCAGGTCCGCTCGCCCGCCGACGCGGCGGCGGTGCTCGCCGAGTATTTCTCCGACCGCGACCGCGAGGAGTTCGTGGTCGCCTTCCTCGATACGGCCAACACCCTCACCGGCCTCCACGTGGCCTCGGTCGGTGGGCTAGCGGCGTCGATCGTCGAGCCGAGGCAGGTGTTCAAGGCGGCGGTGCTCGCGAACGCGGCAGCCGTGCTCCTGGCGCACAACCACCCGTCCGGCAACCCGGAGCCGAGTCGGGAGGACGTGGCCGTCACGCGCCAGCTCGTCGAGGCGGGGAAGGTCATGGGCATCGCGGTCCACGACCACCTGATCCTCACTGACCACGGGCACACGAGCCTGGCAGAGCGGGGGCTGATCTAGCTGAGAGGTTCGGCCCGCAGCAGGTGGTGGCTGGGCTCCCCCGGCGAGGAGGCGCCGAGTGGCGAACGCCCCCGCGCCGGGGGACCCATCCACTTCAACCATCGCTGCCATGAGCACGACCGCTGCCAAGACCGAACGTCGCCAGACCCGTCCCGTCCGCCTCCCGCTCGGGCACGTGGTCGCCACGCCGGGCGCCCTCGACGTCGTCCGCGACTACAGCCTCGACGTCGTGGGGCTCCTCCACCGCCACCGGGCTGGCGACTGGGGATCGGTCTCCGAGCACGACGCACGGGCCAACGACCGCGCCGTCGAGGAGGGCACCCGCGTCCTCTCGGCCTACGAGACGGCCGGCGGTCGGCTCTGGATCATCACCGAGGCCGACCGCTCGGCGACGACCGTTCTCCTTCCGTCCGAATACTGAGCCGTCGCCCGTGAGATCAGGTCGCTCCGTCGCCCTCGTCTCCCGCCCCAGTCACGGGGGCCTTGCGCGACCGGGGCGGCCACGCGACGCCGCCCAGCTTCTCGAGGTCGTCGATCCCGTTCAGGATCGGGATGTGGACCATGTCCGCGTCGGCCCGCTGGTAGCGAGGCTCCCCGTCGGCGTCAGTCCGGAGCCAGCGGAGCGCGGCCGAGGCGTCGCACCCGGCGGCCATGAGCGCGTGGAGCGCGGAGGTCTCCGCCTGGCGGAGCCGAGTTCGGAGCGCGCGGACGAGGCCGACGAGGCGGTCGTGCTCCTCGGAGCGGACGCCGTAGAGGCGCCCGGAGGCCACGTCCTGACGGACGACCTCGGCCGAGAGGTCGGGCAGCAGGCCGAGGATCACCTCGACGCTCTCAGGAGCCTCGTTCTCCGCTGTTGCGACTCGGGCCTGGGACGCTTCTCGGTCGACAGAGTCTTGGGGCATGGGGCGGGTGCCGTGTGGACGGGGAACGTCGGCACGACCCGCGCCGACCCTCTGTCACCCCTCCGGGCGGCCAGCGACGGGGCGCTTACCCCGCCGCCTCGATCCAGCGGACGCGGACCTCGGCCATCGGCTGCCCGCCCGGCCCGAGGAGCGGAAACGTCGCGGGCTTGACCAGCCCGCCCACGTCCGCGAGCCGGACGCGGTACCTCGCGACGACGTCGTCCTCGGCCACGTCGTCGTCGTAGACCTCGAACCAGACCACGTCGTCGGTCCCGACCCTGACGCCTGAGACGGCCCACGGGAGCGGGTACCGGCTGGGCACGGCGTTCTCGACCACGGACCCGGTGTAGAGTACAGCGCCGCTCTCGGCCCGGATGACCACGAACGGGTCGGCCGCGCCGCTGAGGTCCCACGCCCCGCCGCCCGGCTTCGACGGCGGGAGCGAGAGGAGCGTGACGGACTCGACGTCGGCGGCGACGTAGGTCGGGAACGCCTCGTCGAGGGCTTCGGCGAGCCCGGTGCAGCCGGAGAGCAGGAGGGCGGAGAGGAGGGCGAGCGGGAGGCGCATTCAATTGAGGTGAGGTGCCCCGGGAGAGTCGGGCGACGACGGACGAGGCTTAAACGATCTACGAATCGCGGCGCGCCCCGGTAGCTTCCCGTTCCGCCGTCAGCCGCCGCTCCGTGCCCGCCCCGTCCAAGCCGCTCGTCTCTCCCCGTCTGCTCGCCCGCGAAGCGGCCGCGCTCCCGGACCCCACGGACGCCCAGCGCCAAGCCGCCGCCCGGTGGGCGCGGACGTCGGCCGACCCCGCCTTCGTCGGCCAGAACGAGAAACCGCACCAGGGCAAGTTCCTCGCCGACCTCTTCGGGACCGTCCTCGGTTACCGCCAGTTTGCCGATGCCCCGGACCGCTACGAGCTCAAGGCCGAGAGCGCCTCGTCCGAGACCGCTGGCGGCAAGACCCCTGACGCCTCGCTCGGCCGCTACGGCGTCGACGCGTCCGGCCGGACGGTCGCCGTCGTCGAGCTGAAGGGGCCCGGGGCCGACCTCGACGCTCCCCAGCGCCGGGCCGCCCGGCTCACGCCCGTCGAGCAGGCGTTCGGCTACGTCTCGAAGTTCGACGGGTGCCGCTGGGTTGTCGTCTCCAACTTCACCCACGTCCGGCTCTACCGGGCCGACCGCGGCGAGGGCTACGCGGTCGAGGTCCGGGTCGCCGACCTGGGCGACGACCAGGTGCTCCGCGAGCTCCTCGCCGTCCTCCACCGCGACCGCCTCCTGGGGTCCGGCTCGGGTCCCAGCCCCACCGACCGGCTCGTCGAGGCCTCGAAGACACAGGAGGTCGAGATCACGGCCGAGTTCTACAAGCTCTACCGCGGCACCCGGCTCGGGCTCTTCCGCGACCTCGTCGATCACAACCCGGCCCCGGAGGGCACGCCCGTACCGGAGCACGAGCGCGCCCTGCTGGCGGCGGCCCAGACGCTCCTCGACCGGACCCTCTTCGTCTGCTTCTGCGAGGACACCGGGCTCCTGCCCCGCGAGGTGCTCCGCCAGGCGCTCACGGCCGCCGGGACCGGGTTCGTCACCACGTCGCGGTGGGACCAGCTCCGCGGCCTCTTCCGCGCCGTCGACCAAGGGAACGCCTCGCCCCGGATCAACGCCTACAACGGCGGGCTCTTCGCGCCCGACCCCGTCCTCGACGCGCTCGCCGTCCCCGACGAGGCGCTCGCGCCGCTCCTCGACATCGCGGCGTACGACTTCAACTCCGACCTCTCGGTCGACATCCTGGGTCGTATCTTCGAGCGTTCCATCGCCGACCTCGAAGCGCTCCACGCGGCCATCGACGGCGGCGACGCCCCCGCCCGGTCCAAGCGGAAGTCGGACGGCGTGTTCTACACGCCCGAGTTCGTCACCCGCTTCGTCGTCGCCCAGACGGTCGGGGCCTGGCTCGCCGAGCAGTTCGAGGCCGCCCGCGCGGCGAACGACTTCGAGGCGCTCCCGGAGAGCTACACCAAGCAGCGCGCTCAGGCCGAGCGCGCGCTCTGGCTCGACTACCAGGACCGCCTGCGCCGGATCAAGGTGCTCGACCCGGCCTGCGGATCGGGCGCGTTCCTCGTGGCCGCCTTCGACTACCTCCACGCCGAGTACCAGCGCGTGAACCGGAAGCTGGCCTCGTTCGAGGGCGGCCAGGCCGGTCTCTTCGACCTCGACCGGCAGATCCTCCAGGAGAACCTCTACGGCGTCGACCTCAACGCGGAGTCGGTCGAGATCACGCGGCTCAGCCTGTGGCTCAAGACGGCCCGGACCGACCGACCGCTCTCCAACCTCGACCAGACCATCCGCACGGGCGACTCGCTCGTGGTCCCGCCGGAGTCCGGCGACGCGATGGAGCCCGTCTTCGACGCGCTCCCCGCCGAGACGCGCGCCCGCGCCTTCGACTGGCACGCGGCGTTCCCCGAGGTCTTCGGCGGCCCTGCGGGTGGCGACGGCCAAGCCGCACCCGGACCGCTCCCGGAAGGCGGGTTCGACTGCGTGCTCGGCAACCCGCCCTACGTCCGCGCGGAGTGGTTCACGGAGCTCAAGCCGTACCTCGCCGAGGCGTTCGACGTCTACCACGGCTCGGCCGACCTCTACGCCTACTTCGTCGAGCAGGGTGCGCGGCTCCTGGCGCCGGGTGGGAAGCTGGCCTACATCGTCTCGAACAAGTGGATGCGGGCGGGCTACGGCGAGCCGCTCCGGGCCTTCCTCGCCGAGCACACGGTCGCCGAGACGGTCCTCGACTTCGGCCACGCGCCGGTCTTCGAAGACGCCGACACGTTCCCGGTCATCCTCTCGCTCCGGGTCCCGGCCGACGGGGCAGGGGAGGGGGGAGGTGGCGGCTCCACGGTCCAGGTCGCGACGGTTCCCAGGGAGCGGCTCCGCGAGGCGCCGCTGGCGCAGTTCGTGGCCGAGGAGGCCTTCCGCGTCCCGTGGTCCCGGTTCTCGGCTGAGCCGTGGAGTCTGGAGCCCCCCGCCGTGGACGACCTGATGGAGCGACTGCGCCGTGCCGGACCCGGGTTGGCGGAGTTCGCAGGGGTCAAACCGTACCGGGGCGTCGTGACCGGTCTCAACGCGGCGTTCCTCGTCGATCAGGCGACGCGCGACCGGCTCGTGGCCGAGGACGGCCGCTCGGCCGAGATCATCAAGCCGTTTCTCCGTGGCTCCGACGTCTCGCGCTGGTCGCCCGAGTGGGGCGGGGAGCACATGGTGTTCACCCGGCGAGGCATCGACATCGACGCCTACCCCGCCGTCAAGCGCTACCTCGAAGGTTTCCGGGAGCGGTTAGAACCGAAGCCCTCTGGCTGGTCAGGCAAGTGGCCTGGACGGAAGGGCGGCGCCTACGAGTGGTACGAGATCCAGGACTCTGTCGACTACTACGACCTGTTCGACGGCCCGAAGCTGGTCTATCAGGAGATCCAGTTCCACCCCCAGTACGCGCTCGACACCGACGGGCTCTACGGCAACAACAAGGTCTTCCTCCTCCCGACCGACGACCTGTACCTCTTGGGCGTGCTCAACAGCCCGCTGATGTGGTGGTACGCCTGGCGGTACCTGCCGCACATGAAAGACGACGCGCTGAGCCCGGCCGGGTACCTCCTGACGGATCTCCCCATCGCCGAGCCGTCGGCGGAGACGCGCGACACGGTCGAGACTCACGTCGCCGACCTCGTTCGCCTCGCCGACGAGCGCCGCCAGCACGCCGCCGAGCTCCTCGACTGGCTCTGCATCGAGCACGGCGTCGCCACGCCCGGCCGCAAGCTCGAGTCCTTCTGGACGCTCGACGACGCGACCTTCGCCCGCGAGGTCAAGAAGCGCTCCGGCCACTCGAAGCTCTCGCCCGCGCTCCTCCGCGAGATCCTCGACTACTACGCCGAGGCCACGATGCGCCTCGCCGTCCTCGAAGGGTCCGCGCTCGCCCACGAGCGGGCCATCACTGAGGCTGTCTTCGACGCCTACGGCATCACGCCCGACGAGCGCGCCCTCGTCTGGAAGACGGCCCCGCCCCGGATGCCCCTCGATTCACCCGTCTGACCGATGGCGAACAAGAAACCGATCCCCAAGCCGACGGAGAAGCTGATCTACCAACAGGCCGGGAGCCGCTGCTCGTTCTGCAGCTTCGACGAGATCGATGCCCTCGACATTCACCACATCGTCCCCCGGTCGGAGGACGGGTCGAACGAGCCCGGCAACCTCGTCCTCGCCTGCAAGAACTGCCACGCCCGCATCCACAGCAAAGCCATCCCCGAGGCGGAGGTCCGGCGCGTCAAGGCGTCCCAGGGAGCCGTCATCCACCAGATGCCCGGCAGGTCAACGTCACGGCCGCTCGGTAACATCGTCTCCATCGGCCGTGACGCTACCGGCAGCATCGTCGCCGGTGGCGACATCCACGTCCACGGCGACGTGAAGCCGAATGGGAGGATGCATTACCCGGCGGGGAGCATTGGCACCGACCTTCACCGCAAGAACTACGTCGGCTATCTCATCACTCGGTACAACGAGTTTCGGTCCACCGGACTCCAGAGCTATGGGCAGAAGGGCCGCCACAACCACGGCGTCATCTCGAGCAACATCAAGTCGAAGTTCAAAGTCGCGGGGGTCTACCACGTTCCTATCGAGCGCTTCGACGAACTCATCCGGTACCTCCACGGGCGCATTGATCGCACCATTCAGGGCAAGACAAACAAAGCTCGCGGCCACCGCGCATACTCGTCGTTCGAGGACTTCGCTCGCGAGCAGGGTGAGGGCTGACAGGGCGAAGGCAGGGCGGGCGCGTACGATGCAACCCTTCCCACCCGCGATCTGATGAACCCGCTCCTCGACCCCCTCACCTCCGACGACGAGCTCACCGAGGCCGACCTCGACACGGTCGTTCACGCCCTCCAGTTCCTCCGTCAGAAGATCGACGCGGAGCTGCTCGACCCGCTCCTTGACCACCGCGAGGCATACCTGGCCCGCCGCGAGCGGTCCGATGCCGTTGATGCGGTGGTCACGAAGGTCCGCCGCCTCCGCGAAGACATCCGGCGGATGTAGAAGGCTCCGACCACTCAGCTAGATTCGGCCTCTGCGCCACTCTCACCTCGGTACACGGTCTGGGGCCAGATGTCCGGGCCATCCCAGCCTGAGTCCTCAGCCGACCAACGGGCGGTGCTCCCCTGCGCGTAAGGACGCCAACATCGGGCTTGCGCCCGCTCAATCAGCGGCTCGTACTCGGGACGTTCGTTCCGGAGGTCATGCCAGAGGCGAGGCATATAATTCGACACCACGAAGTCGATGGCGAGGACGGCGTCGAGCGGCGGGTGCGCCACGCGGGGAGAGTCGAGAAGAAGGTGATGACCGATATCCATCTTCTTAGGGAGTCTCATCCCGCCATATTGGAGGTGGTAGGCCGGGTGGGCGAAGTCGCCATCGGCGCTCGCTGCGCCGTGACGCTCAAGGTGCCAAGCCGAATGGTGGATGGTTTCGCCTGAGCAGGTCCCGGCCAAGACGCACTCGACAGAGAGCTGCCGGAAGGGGTCTCGCAGACTGTCTTCGGGTACGCACCACCCCTCCAACCGGACATCTAGAACTAACTCGACGCTCGCCAGCCCCGGCGGCTTCGCATGGCGTTGCGCTTCGAGTTCTTCCCCTTCCAGATCGAACGTCAGCCCGGAGAGGCTCAGGGACCAACACTCGCCTTGCTCCAACTTGCCGACGTGAGCTTGATTGAGCGGGTCCACCGACCGAACACCCTCGATCTTGGACAGGATGGCGGCCAGTTGATGGAGCTCGCTCACGCGCTCGTCGAAGTACGCGGCACGCAGTTTGGCAGTCTGGCGCTTCGTCATTCCAAGTTCTCGTCGTTCGGTAGCCCGAATGAAGGGGTCAAGAGCGCGTCCGGAGGAGGTCGGCACGACGCTGTTCGGAGGGGGCGAGGATGAGGTCCGATTGACTCAACAAACCCTGTAGCACGGCCGCCGATGAGACGTACTCGTCGCCCTGCCACGGGAATTTGCGCCGAGTCTCTAGCACGAACCCCTCCCTCGGATCGAGCGGTCTCCCTGTCGCTCGGCACACCACCCAATACGTCGTGCTGCCGCCGGCGGCAATTGGGTCCGCGGGCGCGATCTTCTTCACACCCCCCTTCTCCTTCAGGATGGCGACCCGTTCGTCCGCTGGTGTGGACCGAAGCGGTCCGGGTTTGTCGAGCAGAGCCACCCATGCTTCATCGACCTTGGAGGCCCACCAGCGAGGCCATCCAGCTGCGAAAGGGCCTGTGTATTCTGCCTCACTAAACAGGGACTCCAGCACTTCATCAAACGCAGGAGAACGGGCCTCGTCGATTCCCAGGCGGGTCGCAAGGGTGGGACGGTCGATGAGTGGACCCGTCGCTTCCAGAAGCTCGCGGAGGATGAACCGGGCATATTCGTGGGCGGGTCGGAACCGGGACTGAGGGTCCCGGAACGGGTCGAGTTCCGCCAACCGCTGGTCGAGGAACGTCGGTCTCTCCTCAAACCCTAAGAACCGGTAGAACTGGCGAGATTTGAGGCCGACCTTGTCTCGCACGTCTCCGATTGTATCGTAGCCTTCGGCGAGCGCGACGAGCCGCCTCGCGACCCACGGGGCTTTCTTCTCCTCTGGGACGCTCGGTTCGTCGCTGACGATGTCCTGCTTCACGCACAGCAGGTCGAACAGGTCGTGGCTGGTGTGGTCGCGGGTATATGACGTGTCCAAGCGGTCGTCCGTTGACCAGAGCACGATCGGGCATTCCCCCCGTCCACGCCGAGCCTTCTTCGCGCTGCTCTCGGCTGCGCGCGTCCGGATCTCCTGAGCGAGCGTAGACGCTCGGTAATCAGCCCGTTTGCCCTCCGAGTCCGGGTCTGGGTTCGGCGCCCGGTCGAGGCGAAGGTCGAGGATGATCCCATCGTATCCGCCCTCCATGACCTCCTCGATCTGGTGCTGGTATAGCTTGGGATGGGCAAGGCGTATTGTGAGGGGCTCTGCGTAGTCCTCGACCTCCTCGATGTAGGGTTCGACCGTCTCCGGCTTCTCGTCGTCGAGATAGAGATACGTGCAGCTCATGGTCGATTGGTTAGGAGCCCGGCGTGGTCTCCGTTTCGTCCTCAGCAGGGACTCGGAACCGGAGACAGGTGACATACCCGCTGGGAGGAGGTACAAATTCTACGACCCCGCCGTAGCTGTCCGCGATGTCGCGGACGATCTTGAGCCCCAAGCCGCTCCCCTGAAGTTCCTCGCTCGATTCGAATGGACCACCCTGGGTGGATGTCGTAAAGAAGGCGTCAAAGACCCGGTCGGCGTTCTCGTCAGGAATCCCGTCCCCGTTGTCGGCGACATCAACGTAAACACTGTCGCCCGTCCTTCCCGCCCGGATAAGGATGGAGCCGACCGTTCGCGCTCGCTTGATCGCTTTCTGAGCGTTCGAGTAGAAGTTGAACAGGACTGATGCCCATTCGGAGGGGTGCATGGGGGTGGAGAACAGGCCCGCCCCCTCGATCTCTTCCGTGAGTGTCGTGCCTGCCTGTCGAGCGGCCGGTCCCATTACCTCAGCGAACCTTTTCACCACGTCCCCGACCTCTTGAGTGTCGAGGTCGCGACTCACGTTCTCACGCACCGTTCGGTCGAAGTAGGCAGCGTAGGTCTGAAAGCGTCGAACGTTCTCGTGTAGCCGCTCGGACGCACGCTCCAGCGGACCCCCTGCGAGCTTCTGCTGGAGCCTCCGAGCGTCCGTCACGGCAGCCGGAACGAGCTGCCGGATCTCGTGCGTGAACTCGCTGATGACGATACCTAGACTGGCGAGGACGCGCAGCATCCCGAGCTCGTTGAGGAGTTCCTCGCGCTCCCGGGTCATCTCATCGAGCCCCCGCGTGATCTCGTCCAGGTCCGCCTCGAAGTCCGAGTCGGCGTGCGAGGGCGCAGGTCCGGGCGACGCGCCCTCACTGCCCTTCGCGGCTCGACGGATTCGCTCGGTGGCCGCTCGGACCCGGTCCTCTGGCGGCTGCTCGATTTGCTTCTCACGCCCCGCCGCTATCCTCTTGACCTTTCGAGCGCTGTTCGCGCGTAGGGCGGCAGCTCTCAGGACGCGCGTAGCGAACTCCTGGAGTTCCTCGAACGCCTTGTCCTCGATCAGACCCTCGCGGCTCGCCGTCTCCTCGAAGAGCGTTCCGACTGGGTCGAACAGTTCGGCGAACCCGTACACGTTCCTATTGCTGAGCGGCACGAGGAGTACACGCCGAGCTTGGGCAGAGTCCAGGCCGAGCCAGTCGTTACCGGGTTCGCCGTAGGTGGCAACTCTGAAGCCGTTCCGATAGACCCTCATACCCCCTTTTTCTTCCAGGAAGTCGCGGATCGTCTTGGTAAGGGAACGGGGTATCTCACCGATACCGGTGATGAAGTAGTACGCCTTTAGGTGGACGCCACGAATAAAGTCGAACCGCGCTGATGGGTAGTCTTTGTCCCCTCCAATCGGCAGGACATCCTCGTCGATGGATGGGTAGAGCTTGGAGCTGATAGACCAGTACCCCTGTCCGTCGTCGTCTACGACCGCCTCGATCTCCGCGAGCGCGTACGAAAGGATCTCACTCTCGTCGTCCGCGACGAGCCGGAGGTCGTCGTCTTCTTTCCTGTAGAGGAAGACCTCGAACCCAGGGTCGGTGTCGCTCCGCCGCGTCCGCGCGGTCAGCGGGAACGGCTGCAAGAGGTCACCGACGTACCGGAACGCACGCCGTAACTCGGCGTCGGTCCAGCGGTCTTGGAGCCCTTCGATCTGAAGTACCGTCCCCTCGTCCCGGTCTTTTGGGACCTCGACCACCTCGCTGACCACGTTGGAGAGATCCTGCCCGCTCTCGAACTGGCTCCAATCGATCCTGACGCGGAGGGCCGTGTCCGACCCCAACGTCTGCGTCGTAATCACGAGCTGGCGGCCGAGCCTCTGCACGGCGAATCTTCCGATCCCCTTTCTGCCCGCGCGTTGACGGCGGTACCGCGGCGAGACGGGCTCGCTGACTTTGATGGTCGAGGAGAGTCGCATGAACCCCTCCACGAGAGCATCCCGGGTCATTCCCATCCCGTTGTCGGAGATCTCGACCCGTCCCCCACTGGACTCCGCGTCCTCGAAGACGATCTCGACCGCAGTCGCGTCCGCGTCGTAGGCGTTCTTGACGAGCTCAGCCAGAGCCGTCTCCTTCCGAGATACGAGTTCCCGACCGAGACGGCTGATAAGCCCCGCGTCTGCGAAGAACCGGACGTTGTCTGGGTCGAGCTTCGCGAGCTCAGTGGACAACGAAAGGACGCGCGAGTAGTCGGTCGGAGACTCCGTGAGCACTCTCTGGAGTTCCTCGCGTATCTCATCTGCCCGTTCAGGAGTGCTAACGTTCATTCCCTCGGGGTGACTGGTTGGGGGCGGACCGGTTTTCGTCTCCTCCGAGCCGCGTCGAGTGCGACGCCCAGAATCTGCTGCATCGTGGTCCGTTCTTCCTCGTGGAGGGATCCCAAAGCGAAGGCGTCCGCCGTCGTGCGTGCTGCAACCAAGTCTCCCTCACGGAGAGCCTCATCTGCCTCCTTGAACACGCGGTCGACATCAACAGGCTGTTCAGGCAGGATCAATTTGATTCGCCGGGCTTCCGACGGCTCGTGCTTGAGCACACCGGCTCCATAGCTCCTGCCTTGGAGTTCTCCTGAGAGCTGGCTGAACGTGCTAAGGATCGACACCGCGCACATACGTCTCCAAGTCTCAGCGCCGACCGTAGCCTCAGAGGTCGGGAGGGGAAACGGTAGCTCCGAGCTGCCTCGACCACTCGCCATCGCACCCTTGAAGTAGACTCGGTGGATCGTGTTCGTGGATGTCGTCTCGGCCTCGTTGAGAATGATTCTGGGGCCGTGCTGGTACATGTAGGGAAAGAAGGCGTCCGGGACTCGTCCATCATCGGGACGGTGCCACAGCTTCCGCTTCCGGAACGTCTTGTTGGCCTTCCGTTTGTCGACAGGAAAAAGGCCCAAGTACCGTTGGAGAGCGGACCCGCCTCTCTCGAGATCAGGGTGGTCGGTATCCACAAGCAAGAGCTTCCGCCCGTCTCGCCTAGCCGTGTCCAGGTCCGCGTCGCGCAATACGGTGCCGGGGGCCATCGCAAACTTCGCGAGGATCGGTCGGAGAGCGTCCTGAGGCAACCCGTGCCGGGTGGCCGTTGGCTCGTCAATCACAAAGAAAGGGTTCGCGCCCGTCACAATCCCGATTCGAACGTCTGCGACCTCACCCAGGCTGACGATCCGGCCAGCATCGCTCGCAACGCTCATCGCGGCCGAGGCCGCACTGCTCAGCAGTAGCGTGCTGGCTCGACCATCGAATGGTTTCGAATCGCCGACTCCGGCATCCCAGTCAGTGACCGCTTTGTCCAAGTCGGCCAAAGTCTCGGCGAAGCCGAGTCGCACGTCCCCATCTCGGTTCTCCCCGTACCCCTCGGCCAGAACCACGATAGTGGCTTCCTCCGTCCCCTCTGAAAGGAAGAGCCGTTGGCCCAACTGGATGACGAGGCATCGGTCGAACCGATCCGCGAGGTGCTCCCGGACGCGCGCCGCGTACTCCGCATAGAGGAAGCTGCTAGGGAGGATCCAGGCCATCCGCCCGCCTGGCTTCAAGAAAACGGTCGCGTAAACGAGGAAGTACGCCCACAGGCTGGCCTTAGGGCTCAGGCCTAACCCCGACAAAGCGACGGCCTCTTCGGCAGTCGCACGTTGGTCCTCGTCCATCGTGTGGTAGGACACATAAGGGGGGTTCCCGACGACGGCGTCGAAAGGTCCTCCTTCG
Organism: Bacteroidota bacterium; assembly: GCA_038746285.1. Lineage (NCBI taxonomy): Bacteria > Pseudomonadati > Bacteroidota > Bacteroidota bacterium. The sequence continues at coordinate 40,857 of JBCDKT010000026.1, read as the reverse complement.
AAATCTCCGGGTCGGACGCTCAGAAAATCTCGGTGGAGAAACCGTCCATCTCCTGCGCCTCGGCCCAGCTTCTCCTGGAGGTACACCGAGAAAGCGTCTTCATCGATGTCACACCCGTACAGTTGGTCTAGAGGTACTCGCGCATCAACGTCGCGGAGCCGGGTCTCTGCTGCCTCTAGAAACCCACACGCGCCGAAACTGGGCTCCAAGACACGGTCCTCGCCAGATCTGATCGCCCAATTGCACAGGATATTGGCGGCCCCGCTCGGCGTGTAGTAGATCCCCAGCCGTTTTCGGTCTTTAGCCTCGGTAGTCACCTCGCCATCTCCACCTGGACGAGACGGTTCTCCAACCGCTCCGTCCCCGCCAGGCTCTGAAATCATCACCCGGGCCGCATCCAGCAGCGGGCTCTGCGGGGAACCCGCAGTACGTGAGACATGAATAGATGAGTGGCCTTCAGAACTCACAACACGTCGAGGTCGAAGGTGGAAGAAAAAGGGTTCACGAAGGTGACGCCCTCGACGGTCGAGCCCGAGGCGAAGTCCTCGCTGAGCACGACGGGCACCTGGTTCAGCTTAGCCGCCGCCCAGATCTGCGCGTCGTAGTACGGGAACTGGTGGTCTCGGACGCCCCGGACCGCCTCCAGCACGACGGCCGGAGTCAGCGGGACGACCGGGAACGTTCGCTCGTAGAGACCGATCTGGTGGTAGACGCGGTCGGGTGGGACCGGCGGCTTGAGCCGGGACATGGTGACGCGCGAGAACTCGGCGAGGGCCTGAGCTGGGAGCGTGGCCGACGGCCCGGTCGGCCCTGGCCGACCAACGCGGGCGAGAACATCGAGCGCAAGGTTCTGCTTCTCGGGGTCGCGGGAGTCGACGCCGTAGACGAGGACGTTCGTGTCGAGGAGGTATTGGGCCACCGCTACGCCCTGGCCGCGTCGTCGCGATCGCGCCGGTAGCCCCGGTCACCATATAGGGCTTCGCGGTCCCATCCACCCTCCAGGCGGCGACCATCGCCTAGTTCTCGGGTGTGAGCGAGAAGCTCGTCGAGTGGCGAACCAGCAGGTGAGGTGACTGGGCCGTCGGCGAGGGCGGCGTCGAGCGCCCGGCGGACGAGCTCGGCCTCGGACACACCGAGCTCTCGGCTCCGGCGCTTGAGTGCCCGGTCTTGCTCGGGGGTGACGCTGAGTTGCTTGCGGACGTACCGGCTGGGCGGAGAGGCAGGCATGTGGCCGGCGGGGCGGGGGTCCGACATGATAAGGCCTCGTTACATCAGTTGTGTTGCTCGATGTTCGACTCGACTCAGATCGTCCTGACAGTTGCTACAGCCCGATGCCATCGGAGGCGTTGTCGTCGAAGAGCCGGCCCTCGCGGACGTACTCGGCGAGCATGGCCGTGCTCTTGTGTCGGGTCTGTTTCTGGATGGCCCGGTCGGGCTTCCCCGCCCGCGCTGCCGTGGTCGCAAACCCCGCTCTCAGGGAGTGCCCCGCGTAGAGCGTCGGGTCGAGACCGGCAGCCTCGGCGTAGGCCTTGACCACGTTCGCGACCGTCCGTCCGGTGATCGACGATCGTCCAAGGCGTCCCCAGCGGTCGACTGACCGGAAGACGGGTCCTGAGAGGGGAGACGGTCGGCCCTGGTCCGCAAGCGCCCGGCTGGCAGCGGCGAGGTACGACCGCACCGCGCGCACGGGGCACGTCTCGGACCGGCTCCCGTAGGCCACGCCGACGACCTGGCCCGCGCCCTCCTGGTCGCTCTTCGATTTGGGGATCAGGAGCCGGAGTCCGTCCGGTGTGAACGACAGGTGCTCCGTCCGGACGGCCGCCAGCTCGCTCCGGCGGAGCGCGGCGGCGAAGCCGAGGAGCAGGAGCGCCTTGTCTCGCCGTGCCCGGAGCGCCGTACCTGGCGGTGCGTCGTCTGCAACCGCCTCGGCCACGTCCCCGAGGCGGGCATCTTCCGCCCACCGCATGGTCTCATCGCACGCCGCGGCCATGGCCACCACGTCGGCCGCGAGCGCGGGCGCCACTTTCTCTCGCGCCGTCCCGAGCGTACGCGTCACGCCCGCCCAGACGGAGTGAAGCGGCTCGCGCGAGCGGAGCGCCGGGCTTTCGACGCCGGCCAGCTTGTGGGCCTGGGAGATCGCCGCCATCCGCCGTTCGAGCGTGGCCACCTTCAGTGGGGCCGTCGGCCGCCCGTCGTCGTCCTCGGGTCCGGCCTCCGCGCGGGACGCTATATATAATGCGACGGTCTCTAGCCTCGCCGGCATGGCCACGAGCTGGCGGTCGCCGCACCACAGAGCGAAGTCAGCCCAGTCGCTTCGGTAAGCGCGGAGCGTGGCGTCGCTCCGCGCCGCCTCGGCGAACCGGCGGGCGGACTCCGCGTCGGCCGCGAGTGCGGCAGGGAGACCGGACTGGGTGGGGACGAGATCGCTCATTGGATCTCGGGCGGCGGTGGCACGGTCTGCGCCGGAGGGATCTGGTCCGCTGGCACGTCGATCCGACGGAAGTCTGCCAGAGCAATCTCGTAGACGGCTCGTCCGCCCGGTCCTTCCAAGACGATCACGTCCCCGACAGAGGACGACCGAAGGCCTGGACCGGAGACCCACCGGACCTCGGCGTTCCCGGTCCAGTCGTCGCGCCCATGCTGGGTCTGGTAGTAGACGGCCTCCAGGGTGTCGTCGGTCGTCTCGCGTGGATCGAGCTCCAGCGTCGCCGCGTGGTCGTACCAGCCGTCGCGGTCCTCGAACGGCTCATCGTGCTCGCGACCGAGGCGGCCGTCGGTGAGGCTGGGCTTGATGAAGAAGAGGTGAGCGCGCATTAGTGTAGCTGTTATTGCATGCTCAGCATCTCCAACCTGAAGTGCCGAGCACCGACGGAGTATAGCCTCTGGCGGGGCGTCGGCTTCCGATAAATTGTCCTTATCGGAAGTCATTTGGAGCGAGGCGCGCTGACCTAGTCGTCACTCGATTTGACCGCCGTCCAGATCGAGTGGCCTCAACGTGCAATAACGGATAGCCTATAAGAGACGGCCCATCTCTTCGTACTGGAACGACCGGAGCGTCGAGCGGACGGCCGGGCGCATCTCGCCGAGCGCCTTGCCCGCGTCGCGCTCCTCCTCGTACCAGCAGTGGACCTGCGGGGCCTCGCCCTTGAGCCGAGCGACGGCCCGTTCGGTGAACCCGGCCTGCTCGTCGTCCGAGAGCGCGCCCCACGCGTCGGCGAGCGCCCGCTGGCGGCGCTCCTCGGCCGAGCGCTTGGCCTGGGCCGCTGCCTCCTTCTGGGCCGCCGTCCGCTCCTGCTTCGCCTTCGCAGCCGACGCCGCCTCCTGCTTCTTTTCCGACGCCTTCCGGACCACGTCGGGCGTCGCCGAGCCCTTCGCGTAGTCGCCCCGGACGGCGGCGACCGTGAACGCGGCCACGTTCTTGACCTCGCGACCACCGGGCTCCAGGCCGCGCGCGACCTCGGCCTCGACGTGGTCCAGATTGGCAGCCACACGGCCCTCGGGGAACTCGGTCGACAGGTCGAGCGCCTGGGCCTCGGTGAGCCCGAACCCGAGCAACCGGCGCTGGAGGTCGGCGAGCGGGTGGTCCTGGATGACCTCGGCCGGCTCCGGCGCGGCCGAGCGGGCGTCGGGCACGCCCTCCGCCCCCAGCGCCTCCCGGAGCCCGAGCCCCTTCGCGGCCACTCCCGGCTCGTGCGGCGGGGCCTCGGTGACCACGAACTTGAGCGCGACGATCCGCCGCTTCTCGCGCCGCGTCTCCATCTCGACACGGACGTCCGAGAACTCGTTGACCTCCTTGATGGCGGGCGAGAGCACCTTCTGGCGGAGCGCCTTGAACGCCGGGTACTGGTCCTCCCCCACCCCCAGCAGGTCGCGCCACGTCTCGAGCGCGATCCAGCCCGTCGTGCCGACCTTCCGGAACCGGGCGCAGTTCTCGTAGAGCGCCAGCGCGTAGCCCGACCCGAACCGGGCCTGGATGGCCAGGTTGATCCGGGCGTACACCTCGGGCCGGTACAGCTTCTCGCGGAGGTCGGGGGCGTAGACGTAGCGGCACACGCCCCCCTTCGTCTTGGCCTGCGCCAAGAGGGACGCCGCCGCCCACTCGTCCTCCTCGCCGTTCTCCCCGAGCACGTTCCACTCCACCCGGCAGTCGACGAGCGCCCGGAGGGCGTCGCGGAGGTAGGCGAAGTCCTTCGAGTCGTAGCCGGCCACCTCGGCGAGCACGCGGACGGGGATCTCGTGCTCCTTGACGTTGGGGTCGGGGAGCTCCTCGTAGGCGTTCAGCAGCAGCACGTTCGAGAGCTTCCGCTGGAGCAGCGACAGCGGCGCCTTCACGTGGATGGCTCCCACGTGCTTCTTCAGCTCGGCTCCGGTGACGCGGCTCTCGATGATCGTCTGGAGGCGGCGCTCGCGCGGGGGCCGGGCGCCCGACGGCCGCTCGGAGAGCAGGCCGACGTCAGCGCGAGCCTGCCGTGCGGGGCCGCCCTGAAGGTGGGCGGAGGGATGGACACCGGAATGTATCACGCGCATGGAGGCCACCCCGAGCGCGTTTCGAAGGCGACAGGCCGCTGGCGCCGAGCGCCCTGTAAACCGGTACCCTTCCGCGACCGATCGCCCCCTCCGGTACCGTTTGGGTCGGTTCGCGCCCTGTAAACCGGTGCCTTTCGCACGTCGCCCCGTAAACTGGTACCTCTGTGCCCTGTAAACCGGTACCCTTCGGCGTCGGAGAGGCTGACTCGGTCTCGAAATCGGCTCCCGTGGCCCCGTGCGTCCTGATTCTGCAGCTCGGTGGGCTCCTGCTCGGGAACGCCCCGTAAACCGGTACCCTTCGCCCCGTAGAGTGGTGCCTTTGGCCCCGTAAACCGGTACCCTTCGCCCCGGAGAGCGGTACCTTTGGCCCTGTAAACCGGTACCTTTGTCGCCGGATCTCGTTGTCCCGCAGCAGGATGGCGATCCCTAAACGTATTAAACATCTTCTAAACTCTATTAAACGACGACGAGGGCGTCGCGTCGTGGATTTGAGGGGATGAAAAGGGAGACCCGGGTGGCCGGACGTCACGAGGGAAGCGCGGCCGAGAGCGGCTGAGGCTCAGTCCGCGAGCAGTTTTTGTCCGGACACGTGAGCCACCACGAATGCGCAGCGCGCTGGGCAAGGCGACGTGCCACGCTGCCATGCCTCTCCCTTTCCGCCTGACCCCGCGCCGGCTCCGCCTAGCGACTCAAGTCTGCGTGCTCGCGGTCGCGCTGGCGATCCCGTTCGCGGACTCCGCGCCTCAGGCTGTCACCCAGTCACCAGCTCGCCCCGCGGTCGTGCTCGGCCGCCTCCTTGCGTTCAGTCACAGCGCCGATGACTCGACCGAGCAGGCGACGGACGCTACGCCTCCACCGCCACGACGCGACACGTCTCGAAAGCGAGCTCTTCGCCAGCTGGTGCTTCCGTTCGCGCGCCCCGCCAGTGGCCCGGTCAGCTCCCCCTTTGGTTGGCGGCGGCATCCCGTCTCAGGACGGTCTCGCCACCACGACGGCGCCGACCTAGCAGTCCCGCTCGGCACTACCGTTCGGGCCGTGGCCTCTGGCGTCGTCCGCTCCGTCGGTCGCCGATCCGGATACGGGCTCGTCGTCGAGATCGAGCACCGACCGGCCCCTGGGCGCGCGCCCATCCGGACGCTCTACGCCCACCTCACCGAGGCGGACCAGAGGTTCCGCCACGGCACCCAAGTCCGACGTGGCCAGCCCGTCGGAGCCAGCGGCGGCGTGCCCGGCCGCGACGGCACCTCGACCGGTCCCCACCTCCACTTCGAGGTCCGCGACGCCTCCGGGCGAGCGCTCGACCCGGCCCCGTTTCTCGGCGCGCCTCTGGCTCGCCAGAAGGCAGATGAACAGCGGTGGCAAGTTATGTTTTCGTCCGGACGAAAACCCCTGACGGCCCAGCAGGCGCGCCGCCTGCGACGGCCCGCTCGGGCCGCATTCGCACTGCCGCTGGCGGCAGGCTCAAGGGGCACGACGAGGCGGCCGAGATGACGACCGACTCCACCTCGGGCGGCGCCCAGAGCGCCAGCCCGACACCACGGAAGAAGGGCGGCCGACCCCGAGGAAGCCGACGAGGCACCAAGGTCGAGGTGCGTGTGAGCGCGGCCGAGAAAGCCGGCCTCCAGGGCTCCGCCCGCGAGGCCGGCCTCACCGTCTCCGAGTACGTCCGCCGACGGTCTCTCGGCCAGCCCGTCACGGCGCGGGCCGACCGCGAGACCCGCGTGCTCCTCCGCCGGATCGGGGTCAACCTCAACCAGCTCGCGCGGGTCGCGAACACGTCGGGGGCGACCGCCGCCAGCGGCCCGCTCGAGGAGGCGCTCGCACAGCTCCGCCAAGTGCTCACAGGGCTCGGCTGAGATGGTCGCGAGCGCCAGCACGGGGTCCAGCTTCGCCGGCCTCGCCGACTACCTCGGCGGCGGCGAGGAGCGCGTGGGGTGGGTCGAGACCCGGAACGTGTTCGCGGACGACGTGCCCGGGACGGTCGCCGAGATGCGCGAGCAGGCCGGGCTCTCGGCGCGGTGCGAGAAGCCGGTCTACCACGTCACGATCGCCTTCGACCCGTCCGACAACCCGACCGAGGCGGAGGTCCGCGGCGCCGTCGACCGGACGCTCCGGGACGTTGGGCTCCAGGACCACCAGGCCCTCGTCGTTCGGCACGTCGACCGGGACCACGCGCACGTCCACGTGATGGTCAACCGCGTCGGGCCGGACGGCCGCGCGTGGTCGACGTCGCAGGACCGGCGGCGGCTCCGGGCGTCGGTCGAAAGCCAGGAACGAGAGCTCGGCGTCCGGTGGACCGGCCGGAACGCCCGCGCCGCTGGCGTCGCCCGCGAGACCGACCGGGGCTTTGCGCGCGAGGTCCGCGACCGGGCACTCGGGGATCTCAAAGAGGCGCCGACCTGGGCCGACCTCGACGCCCGGCTTCAGGCGAAGGGGATCCGCATCGAGCGACGGGGCCGAGGGGCCGTGGTCACCGACGGGAAACGGGAGGCCAAGCTGTCGTCGGTGAGCCGGACGGTCAGCCGCCCCCGTTTGGAGAAGCGCCTGGGGAGCCTCGGGGCTCATCAGCGGGGACGGGAAGCAGGAGCTCCAAAGGGGCAGAGGCGCTCGCCTGAGAAGCCCGCCAAGGGTCACGCCTCACGCCGACGGGCCTCTGGCGCCGCGCGTCGCTCCGTCTTCCGTGCCCGCCTTGTGGGTCGGTCCTTGGGGCACGCCGTGGCCGCGGACGGAGAGCGCGACGCCGACGAGGTCTTCGCCCGATCCGTCCTGCAAACGGGGAGCAGGGCGGCGCTCCGCGCCGCCGGTCGAGGTGGACGGAAAGCTTCTGGCGAGAGCCCACGTGCTCGGGAGACCCCTTCGTCACACGCTGGCCGGACCTACGAGGCCCGCGCGCGAGCTCGAGACGTGCGCCGAGGAGGCCGCGTCGACCGGATGGAACGGGCCGTCCTCGACCACGCCCAGACGGCTCGTTTGGTGGCCGAGCGCGAGAAGGCGCTCCAGGCGGTCGCCCGGATCGAGGGCGCGGCCGCAGCGGCCGTCACGCGCGCGCAGAAGGGACTCGCTGAGGCCCAGGCGCGAGCATCAGACGTAAAGCGCGCGTTCGGGTCCGCAATGGCGGAGACGTACGCGGAGCCCGGCGCGGCTGCGCAGGCGTACCTGAAAGACGCCGAGGCGGTCGGACTCGACCGGGCGAGCAAGCGGATGGCCGTCGACCCCGAGCGGTACGGGGTGCTCAGGGCGACTCCGGCGCGGTCGAAGTACAGCCTGGTCAGGGGGACGACGACGGAGCCTGCCCGCACGGCCGCTCCGCTGGCGGCGCGCCATGGGCGCGCGTTCGTGGAGGCCCGCGAGGTCGTGCGGACGGCGGAGACGGACGTGAAGCGAGCCGGGGAAACGCACCGCACGGTGGCCTCCGAGCTCTCGAGCCTCCGCTCGTCTGCTCCGTTGTCTAACGCTCACGGGTTTGGCCCCGATGCGATCCGGGCACGGCTCGAGCGGTTGGACCGGGCGCTGAGGGAGAAGGGAACGCGGGCACCCGGCGTGCGGCTCCAGGCCGTCCGGTCGGACGGCGCCGTGGGCCGAGCGCTCCAGGCCCGCGTCGGATCCGTGGGGGTGTCCGTCGCCCAGGCTGCGGCCAAGACGGCGGCCAAATCGGTGGGACGAGAGTGAACCCAGCGCGAATCGTGTGTTGGCTCCGAATCGTCCTCCGAGTCGTCCGTATGTTTGAGCTGTGACTCAAACGTCAATCGATTCCGACGCCTGCGCCGTCCGCCGTGTCCACCCCGACGCGGTGGAGGCTGCGGCCGACCATCTGTCTGAGCGCGCCGACGTGCTCGACGGCGCCCGCGCGCTCTTTGCCGCGCTCGGCGACCCGACCCGGCTCCGGCTCCTCGCAGCCCTCCAGACCGGCCCGCTCTGCACGTGCGACCTCGCCGCCACGCTCGGCGTCACCGAGTCGGCCGTGAGCCACCAGCTCCGCGGCCTCCGCGCGCTCCGGCTCGTCGCGAGCGAGCGCGATGGGAAGATGGTCTACCACCGGCTCGACGACGACCACGTGGCCGCGCTCCTGAGCGTGGCCGCCGAGCACGTCGCCGAAGGAGCCGTTGAGCAGGAACCGGAACCGGCCGATACTGCGTTGGCTCTCGACGCATGACCAAGCTCCGCCGCCTCCTGCCCTCGCTCGCCGCGCTTCTCGCGGTCCTCGTCGTCGTCCAGACGACGGACCTCGTCGCGTGCGCCGACGAGGCGCTCGCGGCCGAGACCGGCGAGACGCACACCGACGCCCGCGTCGCGCAGGGCGGCCACGACGTGCCCGCGCCCGGCGACAGCCACGACGAAGGCGAGCACGAGGAGGGCACGTTCGCCGACTGCCTGTGCCACGTCGTGTTCACGCCGACCGGGATCGTCCCGGACGCCGGCGTCCGTCCGGCGTCCGAGCCCGCCGAGTTCGCGGCCTTCGTCGCCGCGCCGCCCGAGGTCGAGCCGTTGGGGCTGGACCACGTCCCCCTCGCCTAGGACCGTCCACACGAAGGGATAGGTCTGTCCGCGTACTGAGGTCGTCTGCCTCGGTCGCGTAGAGCGCCAGCCCGTGTGGACCGCCACGTCTGTTGGAGACGTGGCCCGAACCCACCCCGCCCGCCACTGGCGGACGCACGCCCGTGCGTCGCCGTGCGGCTGGCGGGACCCCGTCCTCCCCGGTTCTCGGTCCCCCCATGTTCGATCGCATCGTCGCGTTCTCGCTCCGCCAGCGAGTGCTCGTCTTGTTCGCCACCGTCGGCCTCGTCGCCGCCGGCCTCTACGCCGCCACCAGGCTCCCGGTCGACGCCGTCCCCGACGTCACCAACAACCAAGTCCAGGTCCTCACGCAGGCCCCGGCCCTCAGCTCGCTCGAAGTCGAGCGGTTCGTGAGCGTCCCCGTCGAGCTGGCCTTGAAGTCGCTCCCCGACCTCGTCGAGCTCCGCTCGCTCTCGCGCCAGGGCATCTCCGTCATCACCGTCGTCTTCGAGGACGACGTCGATACCTACTTCGCCCGCCAGCTCATCCTGGAGCAGCTGAGGGGCATCGAGGACGAGCTCCCGCCCGGCGCCGAGACGCCCGAGCTCGGGCCGGTCTCGACGGGCCTGGGCGAGGTGTTCCGCTACACGCTCCGCGACACGACGGGCCGGTACTCGCCGATGGAGCTCCGCACGATCCAGGACTGGATCGTCCGCCGCCAGCTCCTGGGCGTGCCGGGCCTCGCCGAGGTCAACTCCATCGGCGGCTACCTCAAGCAGTACCAGGTGCTCGTCGACCCCGACCGGCTCGCGGGCTACGGGCTCACGCTCCGCGAGGTGTTCGACGCGACCGCCGAGGCGTCCGGGAACGCGGGCGCGGCCACCATCGAGACCGGCCCCGAGCAACTGGCGGTCCGTACCGACGGCCTCGTGCAGTCGATGGACGACCTCCGCCAGTCGGTCGTCGCCACGCGCGGCGGCACGCCGGTCACGCTCGGCGACGTGGCCGAGATCACGCTCGGCCCCGCCGTCCGCTTCGGCGCGGCGACCCAGGACGGCGAGGGCGAGGTCGTGACCGGGTTCGCGTTGCAGCTCAAAGGCGCGAATGCCCGCGTCGTGGTGTCTGCCGTCAAGGACCGGATCGAGGAGATCCAGCGGGCGCTCCCCGAGGGCGTCGAGATCGTGCCCTACTACGACCGCACGGCGCTCGTGGACCGCACCATCGCGACGGTCGGCAAGCACCTCGCCGAGGGCGCCCTCCTCGTCATCGTCGTGCTCCTCATCCTGCTCGTCAACCTCCGCGCCGGGCTGGTGCTCGCGAGCGTGATCCCGCTCGCGATGATGTTCGCCTTTATCGGGATGTGGCTGACCGGCCAGAGCGCGAACCTCATGAGCCTCGGGGCCATCGACTTCGGGCTCGTCGTCGACGGCTCGCTCATCATCGTCGAGAACGTCCTGAGGCGAATCGGGGTGATGCAGAAGGACGGCGGCGCCAGGCTGTCGAAGGAGGCCTTCCGCGACCTGGTCTACGAGGGGACGCTGGAAGTCCGCAAGGTGGCCCAGTTCGGCGAGGTCATCATCCTCGTCGTCTACCTGCCGATCCTCTTCCTGCGCGGCATTGAGGGCAAGCTGTTCGCGCCGATGGCGATGACGGTGAGCTTCGCGCTCCTGGGCGCCGTCCTGCTCTCGATCACCTACGTGCCCGTCATGTGCTCGCTGGTGTTCGACCCGGAGAAGCCGGTCAAGCACTCGCCCATCATCACCTGGCTCCACAAGATCTACCGGCCGCTCCTCGACCGCGCGATCGGGATGCGCGCCGTCGTGGTCGGGGGCGCCGCCGTGCTCTTCGCCGTCGCCGTCATGGGCTTCGGCGGGCTGGGCGCCGAGTTCGTCCCGCGCCTGGACGAGGGCGACATCGCCGTCCAGATCATCCGGCTCCCGAGCGTGTCGCTGACCGAGTCCGTCGAGATCGCGGGCGACGTCGAGCAGCGGCTGATGGCCTTCGACGAGGTCGAGACCGTCGTCGGCAACACGGGCCGCGCCGAGATCTCGACCGACCCGATGGGCGTCGAGATCACGGACTCCTACGTCATCCTCAAACCCAAGGACGAGTGGCCCGAGGTCGACGGCGACCGCCGGACCAAGCCCGAGCTGGTGGCCGCCATGCAGGAGGCCGTCGAGGACGTGCCGGCGGGCGTCCAGTTCTACCAGCCCATCGAGATGCGCACGAATGAGCTCATCGCCGGGGCGCGGGGCGATGTCGTGGTCAAGCTCTTCGGCGAGAGCTACGACGAGCTCACGCCGCTCGCGGAGCAGGTGCAGCGGATCGTCCAGGAGACGCCCGGCGCCTCGTCGGTGTCGATGGACCAGACGACCGGCTCCCCCCAGCTCGTCATCCGGCCCGACCGCGCGGCGCTCGCCCGCTACGGGCTCACGGTCGCCGCCCTCAACCAGATCGTCCAGACGGCCGTCGGCGGGTCGGTCGCGGGCGAGGTCTACGAGGGCGAGCGCCGCTTCGACCTCGTCGTCCGGTTCGCCGAGGGCACGCGGAGTAGCCCGGCCGCCGTCGAGGCGCTACCGGTCGTCACGCCGACCGGCGCGCGCGTGCCGCTCTCGGCGCTGGCGTCCGTCACGGTCGATTCCGGGCCGGTGTCCGTCTCGCGCGAGGAGGGCAGCCGCTTCGTCTCGGTTCAGTCCAACGTGACGGGCCGCGACCTGGCGTCGTTCGTCGAGGACGTCCAGACCCGCATCCGGTCCGAGGTCGCGCTCCCGCCCGGCTACCGGGTCGACTACGGCGGCCAGTTCGAGAACCTGGAGGCGGCCACGGCCCGGCTCGCGCTCGTCGTCCCGCTGGCGCTCGTCCTGATCTTCGTGCTCCTGTTCCAGACGTTCGGGTCGATGCGCCTCGCGGCGATCATCTACCTGTGCGTGCCGATGTCGATCGTCGGCGGGGTCGCGATGCTCTACGCGCTCGGGCTCCCGTTCTCGATCTCGGCGGGCGTGGGCTTCATCGCCCTCTTCGGCATCGCGGTCCTCAACGGGCTGGTCATGGTCGGCGCCATCCGCAAGTTCGAGGGGCACGGGCTTCCGCTCCGCGAGGCCGTGCTGGCGGGGGCCGACGAGCGGCTCCGCGCCGTCGTGACGACGGCCACGCTGGCGGGCATCGGGTTCATGCCGATGCTCTTGGGTAGTGGCGCCGGGTCCGAGGTCCAGCGGCCCCTCGCGGCCGTCGTGATCGGCGGCCTGCTCACGAGCACGGTCCTGACGCTCTTCGTCCTCCCGACCGTCTACGCCTGGGTCGGCTCGGGCCAGGCGCCCGACCCGCTCCCGCAGGGTGACGAAGCCGACGCTGACCTCGACCGCCAGCTCGACGCCGAGATCGCGTCGGACTGGGCGCCGACGGCTCCGGCCGTTCGCCGCGCCGACCCGCACGGCGACGGCGACGCGCTGGGGGATCCGACACCCGGGCGCCGCCCAGGGCTTGGACCCGCCCTCGCCATCGTGCTCCTCCTCGGGGCTGGGACCGCGCAGGCCCAGGACGTGCCCCGGCTCCCCACCGGAGGGTTGACGCTGGCCGGTGCGCTCGACCAAGCCGAGGCCGTCGCGCCCGAGCTCTCGATTGGCACGGCCGCCATCGCTCGCGAGGCCGCCCGCCGCGAGAGCGCGGGCATCCTGCCGGCGACGGAGTTCTTCCTGGGCGTCGACCGCGTCCCGACCATCGACGGCGGGTTCGGCGGGACCGAGACGAGCGTGGGCGCGGCGCAGTCGTTCCGGCTCCCGGCCTACTACCAGGCCCAGCGCGGCGCAGCCGACGCGCTTCTTCGCCAGTCCGAGGTCGAGCGCGACGCGCTCCGCCGAGGCGTCCGGCTGCGAGCGGCCCTCGCCTACGTCGAGGTCGTCTTTGCGGACGCCCGCCTGGCACTCGCAGACTCGTCGGTCGCCGTCGCCCAAGGGTTCGCCTACGCCTCGAACCGCCGGTTCGAGCTGGAGGCGACCGGCGCGCTGGAGCCGCTCCAGGCTGAGGTGGCGCTCGCCCAGGCCGAGCGCACCCGCGCTCAGGCCGCCGGGCAGGCGCAGTCCGCGCGGTCCGTCCTCCGGACGCTCCTCGCCGCCCGCGACCCGGTCGAGCTCGCAGACACGCTTCCCGACGGGCCGCTCGACGCCGGCCTCCCGGACCTCGACCGGCTGGCTGCGACCGGTGCGCTGGACTCGCTCTTGGCCCGGGCCAACCCCCGGATCGCCGCGGCCGAGGCGGCCATCGGCGTTGCCCAAGCGGAGGCCCGAGCGGTCCGCACCGAGCGGCTGCCGTCGTTCGGGGCCGAGGCCTCGCTCCAGACCGAGGGCGGCGCCGTCGGCTTCCTCGGGGGCCGTGTCGGCGTGTCCGTGCCTCTGGCGCGACGCGCGAACGACGCGCCCGACCGGGCCGCCGCCGCGGCCGTCGAGGTGGCCAGTTTCGAGCGCGACCGGCTCCTGGTCGGGCTGGCGGTCGATCTCCGCACCCGCGTCGCCAGGCTCCGCGCCGACGCCGAGCAGGTCCGGCTCTACGAGGAGCGCCTGGTGCCCCAGGCCGAGCGCGCCTACGCCATCTCCATCCGGCTCCGCCGCGAGGGCGCGGCCACCTACCTCGAAGTGCTGCAAGCGCAGACGGCGCTGCTCCAGACGCGCGCCGACGCGCTCGACGTCCGCCTCGACGCCGCCCGTCTGCGGACCGAGATCGACGCGCTCCTCGACCCCTCTTTCTAGATCCTCCCGAGGCCTCTGGCGGACCAGACCTCTGACCCCGACTCCGATGAACCGACTCTTTCTGCTCGCTCTCCTCCTCGCCGTCCCCCTCGCGGGCTGCGGCTCCGACACCGAGGCCATCGACGACCACGCCGGTGAGGCACCCGGCGCTCACTCCGACGACGAAGCCTCTGGCGAGGCCGACGACCACGGCGACGAGATCACGCTGACCGAGGCGCAGGCTGCGGCGGTCGAGATCGAGACCGCCGTCGTCCAGGCGTCGCCTCTGGCTGCCGAACTCCGCGTGCCCGCGCGGATCGTGCCGACCGAGACGGGCCGTGCCCAGGTCGGCGCGCTCGTAGACGGACGCGTCGTGCAGCTCCTCGCAGCCGAAGGCCAGGCCGTCCGCCGCGGCGCCGCCGTCGCCGCCATCGAGAGCCCCGAGGTGGCCCGCTTGCAGGGCGAGTACCTCCAGGCCCAGGCGCGCGTGACGCAGGCCCGGCAGCAGCTCGACCGCTCGCGCCAGCTCGCCGCCGAGGACCTCATCTCGGGCACGCTCCTGGAGCAGGCCGTCGCCGACGCGAGCGCCACGCAGGCGCAGGCCGCCGCGCTCGCGGGCGAGGTCCGCGCCCACGGCGGCGCGATCCCGTCGGGGCCGGGCGGCGTCACGGGCCGCGTGACGGTCGCGACGCCCATCTCGGGCGTCGTCTCCGAGCGCCAGGCCGAGCTCGGCGCCTTCGTCCAGGCCAGCGCCCCGCTCTACGAGGTCATCGCACCCGGCCAGGTCTACGCCGACGCCAGCATCGACCCGGCCGCCGCGGTCGCCATCGGGCAGGGCGACGTGGCCGTGGTCGAGGCGCCCGGCGGCCGCCGCTACCGGGGCGTGGTCCAGTTCGTCGGGGCCGAGGTGGCGGGCGAAACGCGCACAGCCACGGTCCGGCTCCGCGTCACGAACGCGACGGCCGAGCTCCGGCCCGAAACCTTCGTGACTGTCGTGTTCGACGTCGAGGCGGGCGAAGGCGCTGAGGCCGGGCGTACGGCGATCACCGTCCCGACGGAGGCCGTCGAGCGCGACGGCGCCCAGGCGTTCGTCTACGTGCCCGTGGACGGTGAGCCCCGCACCTAGGCCCGTCGCGCGGTCACGCTAGGACAAGCGACCGGCGACCGCGTCGAGGTCACGGCGGGCCTGGAGCCGGGAGAGCGCGTCGCCGTGGACGGCGTGTTCGCGCTCAAGAGCTTCCGCAGCCGAGGCGAACTGTCCGAGCACGAGCACTGACCCCAGGACCCTTACCCGCTTCTATCTCATGAAACGCACCGTCCCCCTTCTGCTTGCCGCCGCTGGCGGAGCCCTCCTCTGGCGCCGCGCCCGGCGCTCGGCCTCTGGCGACCCCAGCGTCCTTGGACCCGACGCCGTCCGCCGACTCTACGACCGCCTCGCACCCGTCTACGACCAGGCCGCCACCGCCTACGGGCTCGTCGGGGGCGACCGCTACCGGCGCCGGGCCGTCGAGTCGCTCCAGCTCTCGCCTAGCGACACGGCCGTCGACCTCTGCTGCGGCACGGGTGCCAACCTCCCCTTCCTCGTGGAGGCCGTCGGTCCGACGGGTCGCGTCGTCGGCGTGGACCTCTCGCCCGGGATGCTCGCCCAGGCGCGTCAGCGCGTCGAGGCCGAAGGATGGGAGTACGTGGAGCTCGTCGAGGCCGACGTCCGGGAGTTCGCGTTCCCCGGGCCTGTCCACGGCGTCCTCTCGACGTTCGGGATCGAGATGGTCCCCGAGCACGCCGACGTGATCGCGCGCGCCGTGGACGCGCTCACGCCCGGCGGCCGGATCGCCGTCGGCGGGCTCCGCCGCCCCGACGGCTGGCCCGAGTGGCTCATCCGCGCGGGCGAGATCGTCAACCGACCGTTCGGGGTGAGCCGAGCCTACGAGGACATCCAGCCGTGGCGCTCGGTCGAGGCCCACGCCGAGGACGTCCACTACGAAGAGCACCTCCTCGGGGCGGCCTACCTCGCCACCGGGCAGGCTCCAGGTCTCTCGTGACAGCTCCGCTGCCCTCCGCGAAACCAATACACCGAACGTTTGCACGTCGGCTCAAATGTTCTGTTAGTTTGAGCGTCTGCTCAAACGTATCGAGCGCTGCCCCTCCTCATCCCCTCGTAGACCGCACGTGACCCGGACCCGCTACCACGTCGAGAAGATGGACTGCGCCGCCGAGGAGCGGCTCGTCCGCATGGCGCTGGCCGACGTCGAGGGCGTCGGGCCGCTCCGCTTCGACCTCCCCGCTCGCCGTCTCGACGTCGTCCATGAGGGAGACCAGGCGCGGGTCACCGAGGCGCTCGACGGGCTGGGGCTGGGCGCCCGCGAGATCGAGAGCGGCTTGGCCGCCCCGGGCGACCTCCGCGACGAACCGGCGCAGGAGCGCGGGCCGCTCTGGATCGCGCTCGCCATCAACGCCGCGTTCTTCGTCGGCGAGCTCACGGCCGGGCTCGTCTCGGGCTCGATGGGCTTGGTGGCCGACTCGCTCGACATGCTCGCCGACGCCCTCGTCTACGCGCTGAGCCTGCTCGCGGTCGGCGGGACCGTCCTCCGCAAAAAGCGGCTCGCACGGTGGAGCGGGTATTTTCAAGCGGGCCTCGCCGTCTTTGGACTCGTCGAGGTCGTCCGCCGGTTCGTCACGGCCGAGGCGCCGCCCGACGTGCCGACCATGATCGTCGTGGCCGCGCTCGCGCTCGTGGGGAACGTGGCGACGCTCCTCGTCCTGCGCCGTGCCCGGGGCGGTAGCCCGGGTGAGGCCCACGTCGAGGCCTCGTGGATCTTCACGTCCAACGACATCAAGGTCAACGGCCTCGTGATCGCCTCGGCCCTCGTCGTCTGGGCGACGGCCTCTCCGATCCCCGACCTCGTCGCGGGCGCGCTCATCTTCGTCGTCGTGGCGAACGGCGCGCGGCGGATCCTCGCCCTCTCCCGGTAGCCATGCCCGACCGCTCGACCTTGTGGGACCGCCTCCGGTACACGCTCTACGCGCCGGTCTACGACCCCGTCGTCCGCCGCCTCGACGCCGGACGCCGCCGGTCGCTCGCGCTCGCCCAGGTCCAGCCCGGCGAGCGCGTGCTGATCCCCGGCTGCGGGACCGGGCTCGACTTCGCACACCTCCCGCCAGAGGCGGAGGTCGTCGCCGGGGACGTAGCGCCCGGCATGGTCCGCTCCGCGCGCGCCGAGGCGGCCCGCCTCGGGACCGCCATCGAGGTCCGGGAACTGGATGCCCACGCGCTCGATCTCCCCGACGACTCGGTCGACGTGGTCTTGCTCCACTTGCTGCTCGCCGTCGTGCCCGACCCCGAGGCCACGATCCGAGAGGCCTCCCGCGTGCTCCGTCCCGGAGGCCGCGTGGCCGTCTTCGACAAGTTCCTCCCCGACGGCGAGCGCCCGTCGCTCCGCCGCCGCCTGGCGGGGGCCGTCGCTCGCGTCGTCGCCACCGACCTCAACCGCCAGCTCGGACCGCTCCTGGACCACGCCGGGCTCGTCCTCGTCCACCGCGAGCCCGCTCTCTTCGGCGGCCTGTTAGAGGCCGCCCTCGCCCGCAAGCCCCCCTCTCCCGACCCTTCTCCTGATGCCTGACCTTCTCCGCCTCGACCTCCCGGTCCTTCTCCCCGACGCCCCAGACGCTCGCGACGCCTGCGTCACGCGGTTGACCGACGCGCTCGCGGCCACTTCCGGCGTCGAGCGCGCCCACGTCGTCCCCGCCGAGGGCGGTCGTCCGGCCCAGCTCTGCCTGCACTACGACCCGAGCGCGGTCGCGCTCCCCCGGCTGCGGCGCACGGCCGAGGCCGCCGGTGCCCGCATCACCGAGCGCTACGGCCACGTGCTCTGGCCCGCCGACGGGCTCGGGCACCAGCGCCGCGCCCGGACCGTCACCGAGCTCATCCAGAAAGCGCCCGGAGTGGTCGAGGCCGAGGCCAACGCGACCGGCCCGGTCCGCATCGAGTTCGACCGCGAGGCGACGAGCGAGGCCGACCTGCGCCGCGCGCTGGCGGGCCTCGGCGTCACCGTCCGCGGCGACGATCCGCCGGAAGTCGCCGCAGTCGAGGGCGACGACCACACCGGTCACGACCACGCGCCCGGCGAGGGCCACGACGACCACAGCGGGCACGACCACGCCCCAGGCGCGCACGGTGGCCACTCCCACGGCGGCATCTTCGGCGAGCGGACCGAGCTCATCTTCGCCATCCTGAGCGGCGTCTGCGTCGGTTTGGGATGGGCGCTGGCGACGTTCACCGGCGTCGCGGAGACCATCCCGTTCGTGCTCTTCCTCGGCGCCTACCTGTTTGGCGGCTGGTTCACCGTCCGCGAAGCCGTCGACTCGATCCGGGCGGGCCGCTTCGAGATCGACTTCCTGATGCTGGTCGCCGCCGCAGGCGCCGCCGCGCTGGGCGAGTGGTTCGAGGGCGGGCTCCTGCTGTTCCTGTTCTCCATCGGCCACGCGCTCGAGGGCTACGCGATGGGCAAGGCCCGCCGCGCCATCGAGGCGCTCGGCGAACTCGCACCGGCGACGGCCCGCGTCCGGCGTGACGGCGTCGAGACGGAGGTGCCCGTCGGCGAGCTCCGCGTCGGCGACACGGTCGTGGTGCGCCCCGACGAGCGGATCGCGGCCGACGGCATCGTGGCCGTCGGCACGAGCGCGGTCGACCAGGCGCCCGTCACGGGCGAGAGCGTGCCGGTCGACAAGCAACCTGCGCCCGACCTCGACGCCGCGCTGGCAGACGCCGAGGGCGCGGCGCCCGAGCACCGCGTCTTCGCGGGCACGCTCAACGGCTCCGGCGCGCTCGACGTGGTCGTGACGCGGCCTGCGGGCGAGACGACGCTGGCGCGCGTGGTCCAGATGGTGGCCCAGGCCGAGACCGAGCGCTCGCCCACGCAGCGCTTTACCGACCGGTTCGAGAAAGTCTTCGTGCCGTCCGTGCTCGCGTTCGTGGTCGGCCTGATCGTCGTGCCGCCGCTCTTGGGGGTGCTGGGCGTCTGGTCGGAGCCGTTCTCGGAGAGCTTCTACCGCGCGATGGCCGTCCTGGTGGCGGCGTCCCCGTGTGCGCTCGCGATCGCGACGCCGTCGGCCGTGCTCTCGGGCGTGGCCCGAGCCGGACGTAGCGGCGTGCTCGTCAAGGGCGGCGGTCCGCTGGAGGCGCTCGGAGGCGTGACCGCCATCGCGTTCGACAAGACGGGCACGCTCACCGAGGGCGAGCCGCGCGTGACCGACGTCGTCCCGGCCGACGGTGCGACCGAGGCGGAGCTCGTCGAGGCCGTCGTCGCCGTCGAGCGCCTGAGCGAGCACCCGCTCGCGCGTGCCGTCGTGCGCGACCTGGCCGACCGGGCCACGGGCGCGGCGAAGGCCGAGAACCTGCGGAGCGTGACCGGCCACGGCATCCGCGCGACGCTGGCAGGCGAGGCCGTCTCGGTGGGCAAGCCGGACCTGTTCACGCTCGACGGCGGGACGGCGGCCCCCCCTGCCCTCCTGGAGCGCGACCGCGCGCTCAAAGCCGACGGCCGCTCGACGATGCTCGTGCAGCGCGGCGGGCGGTTCCTAGGCGTCGTCGGGCTCATGGACACGCCTCGCGAGGCCGCGCGTGCCGTGATCCGCCAGCTCCACGCGCTCGGCATCGAGACCACGATCATGATCTCGGGCGACGCCCAGGTCGTCGCCGAGTCGGTCGGCCGGGCCGTCGGCATCGACGAGGCGCGCGGCGACCTCCTGCCCGACGACAAGGTGGAGGCCATCAAAGCCCTCCGCCAGCAGGGTGAAGTCGCGATGGTCGGCGACGGCGTCAACGACGCGCCCGCGATGGCGAACGCGACGGTCGGCATCGCGATGGGCGCCGCTGGCTCCGACGTGGCGCTGGAGACGGCCGACGTGGCGCTCATGGCCGACGACTTGTCGAAGCTGCCGTTCGCCGTCGGCCTCTCGCGGAAGACGCGCGGGATCATCCGCCAGAACCTGTGGATGAGCCTCGGCATGGTCGCATTCCTGGTCCCGGCGACGCTCTTCGGGCTCGGCATCGGCCCGGCGGTCGCGCTCCACGAGGGGTCGACGCTCATCGTCGTCTTCAACGCCCTCCGGCTCCTCGCCTACAAGGAGCCGGGGGGACTCGCTGCGAGCCCCTCGAACTCACCGTCCTCGTAGAACCGGAGCTTGTGGCACTGGAGGGGCCGGTGGCCGCGCACGAGGAGCAGTTGCTCACTGTCGTCCATCAGCCGGAGTTCGTCCGGCATCACGAGAGGGCGGCCGTGCTCGCTCATCGACGCCCCCTCGCTCCGGCCCGACGACCGGCTCTTGCCACGGCTCCGGCTCTTGCCCGTCGTGGCCCCGTGCGAGAACACGGTCCGGGTGCCGGTCATCTTCGAGAGGTACTCGGCCGTGAACTGGTCCGTCGTCCCGAAGGCCTGGACCACGTCGGTGTTCGCGATGAACGTCTCCCAGTCCTTGGGGTAGGTCTGCTTGAGCTGGCCGAGGTCCTGGAGGAAGGGCCACACCTGGACCCCGTAGCCCGCCATGAGCGAGACGGCCCGGCGGACGGGCGCCATCGGGCCGAGCTGGGCGAACTCGTCCAGGAGAAAGAGCACGCGACTCTCTCCTCCCCCACCGCCAACCGTCATGGGCCGCGCTCGCGTCACGGCCACGAGCGAGGTCGCGACGACCAAGCGGAGCCAGCGCGAGAACGTGTCCAGCCGGTCGGGCGGCACCATGAGGTAGACCGAGAGCCCGCCACGGGCCAGGTCCGCCGGGTCGAACGTGCTCTCTCCCAGGACCGTCACCATCCGGGGCGAGTCGAGAAAGTGCGTGTGGCTCTGGGCCGACGAGACGACGCCGGACCGCTCGCGGTCGGCCTTCTGGCGGAGCCGGTTCGAGGTCCGCTGAACGGTCGCGTCGGGGTGGCCGCCCATCGTGACGAGCAGGTCGTCGAAGGGCTCGGGCGCGAGCGTCAAGAGCTCGCGGACGTGGGGGAGAGACCGCTCGGCTCCAACGCGCGAGAGCGCGACGTAGAGCACGAGCCCCGCCAGGAGCGCCTTCGCCTCCTCGTCCCAGAACGAGCCCTCGGCCCCGCCCTTCTGGGGCACCACGAGCATGTCAGCGATCATAGCCGCGTCGTCGGCCGCGTCCGGGCTCGCGCTGTCGATGAGGTCGAGCGGGTTGAGCGCGCCGCGCGCCGCCTCGACCTCGGCCTCGGGGAGCCCGAGGCGGCCCGCCAGCCCGAACGGGTCGAGCCCGACCACGCGCTGGCCCAGCCTCTGGCGCCGGTGGCGCGCTGTGATGGCGTAGTTCTCGCCCTTGGGGTCCGTCACGACGACCGAGCCGCCGTGATTCAAAAGGTTGGGCACGACGGCGCCGACGCCCTTGCCCGCTCGGGTCGGTGCGACCGTGAGCAGGTGCCCCGGCCCGTCGTAGCGCAGGACCGGCCCCGGCTTCCGTCTCCGTTTCGGCTGCCCGCGCCCGATGAGCACGCCTCTCGTGGCGTCCGCCAGCGCGGCGCCGTCGCCCCACGTGGCGGACCCGTGGCTCGACGACGCTTCGCGGGGCTCGGGCGCCGTGAGGAAGGCCATCGCGACGAGCGCGAGCGTCCACGCCAGCCCGAACGACCACCCGGCCACCTGGACGGGCGTCGACCCGATGCCCTGCGTTCGGATCGCCTGGGCGACCCACCGCGCGCCGTCCGAGGGCTCGTAGAGCGGGCCGACGAACACGGGCGCCATCACGACGAGAAGGAGCACGAGCGCCCACCCGCCCCGGTTGCGGTCCACGAGCACCGTGTGCCCGATCCCGCCCAGCGCGCCCGCCGCCACGGCGAGGAGCAGGGCGTACGCCGGTGGGTCCGCGCTCCAGACCGGCTCGCCGAGCGCCGGGTGAAACTTGGCGTACCACGCCAGCGCGTGCGTCGCGACGACGCCTCCGACGCCCACCGGGACGGTGAGGAGCGCCAGGAGCGCGCCGCCGGAGCGCGAGCCGGGGACGGTGTCCTGCGCCTCCACGCTACCGCCCTGACGGCGAGCGGCGCGGCACGGACGGCCGGACAAAGCGGAGCTCCGCCGGAGGCGTCTTGTACGGCCCGGCGAAGGCGAGGTCGCGCGCGAGGAAGACCGTGAACCGGTGGCCCGGCGCGATCCGGAGCGTCGGCTGCACGTCAAGGCCGCGCTCGACCACCTTCGAAGCCACGCGCGAGAGCTCGAGCGCGATCTGCCCCGCGATCACCTCCTGCGGGCTCTGCGCGTAGTCCTCGCCCCGCCCGCCGTCAGGCAGCGCGAGCTGGGCGCCCGCGCCGACGGTCGCTAGCAGGACGGCCGAGCCGAACGTCTGCATAAAGTGGCGGTCGACGCGGCCCCGGAGCCCGGAATAGCCGCGGAGGTCCTTCGCGTCGAGGCCGGGGAGCGCGACCGAGCGGCCGTCGGGGAAGACGAGCCGCGTCCAGGCGACGAGCGCCCGGTTCTGGCCGTACGCGATCTGGTCGTCGTACTCGCCGATGAGCCGACTCCCCTTCGGGACGAGCACGTGGCGCTGCGAGCGGCTGTCGTACACGTCGCGCGTGACCTGGCCCGTGACGGCGCCGGGCAGCTCGGAGTCGAGCCCGGTCACGAGCGCAGCCGGGATCACCGTCCCGGCCTGCAGCACGAATGGCGTCTCGGGAGACTGGACGCGGACGCCGTAGCGGCCCTCGCCGAGCGCCGACGTGCGCGCGGCGAACGCCCGGCGGCTCTCGGGGCCGGGCGAACCGCCAGAGGCCCTGCGCGGCGCCTCGGGCGCGACCAGGCCTCCAGACGGGCTCGCTGTCGGAGGAACAGACGCCGTCGCCAGAGGCGCACGCTCCCGTGCCTCTGGCGCGGCGACAGGCGGCGCGAACTGCTCGGCGATCAGGCGGATCTCGTCGACCTCGCGCTGGAGCTCGGGGTCGAGAGGCGCGACCTCGGGCGACGGCCCGCCGAACGGAGAGGCCGCGTCGAGCGTGAGCGCGCCCGCGCGGGCCACGACCGGCGAGAGCAGCGCGCGCTCGAAGGCGTCGGCCTCTGGCGTCGCGGTCTCCCCCATTGCCATCTCGCCTCTCGGGGCCGAGGCGTACGAGGGCGACGTGTACGACGGAGCCGAAGCCGTCGGGCCGACCGACGCCGTGGAGCCGTAGTCCGGCGCGTAGGGCGGGGTCACGTAGGTCGCGCCGTAGGGGTCCGCGTACGGATCGGCGTAGAGCACCTCGGGCTCGGCCGCGAGCCCGGCGCCGTCGTCGGCCACGTACGGGTCGCCCCGCTCCAGGAACTCCGGGGGTGCCGCCTCGGGCCGTTCGACCGTGAGGTCGGCGTCGGGCGTGGCCGGGTCGCCCGAGAGCACGAGGAGCCCCAGGAGCACGGCGGCGCCCGCGATCAGGAGCCCGCCGAGCACCAGGCGGCGGTTGACGCGGACGGGCTCGTAGCGGCCGTCGTCGGTGCCCGAGAGGAAGTCGCCGCGCGGGGCCTCGGGCTCGTCGTCGTCGAAGGAGAACGGCTCGTCGGAGTCCGGCTGGGCCGAGTCCGCCAGCTCGAACTCGTCGAGGGCGGGGTGGCGAGGGGCGTCGCCGTCGGGGGCGTCGAAAGAATCGTGGGCCATCTGGAAAGGCGGTTGGGTGGACGGCGTCGGTCTAGCGGGAGACGCGGGCGATGCGGACGAACCGCTCGACCTGGCGGCGGCCGAAGAGCCCGAACGGCCCCTTCTTGACCGTCGCCCCGACCACGAGGTCGGCCCGGTCGAGCACCCGGTCGGCGACGTAAGTCCCGGCGCCCGCGCGGCCGGGGCGGTAGGCGTAGTTGACGATCTCGCGCGAGCCGTCCGGGCCAATGGCGTAGAGCACCGGGGCCTCGCCACTCGGATCAGCCGAGAGCTGGAGGTAGGTGTGGACCCCGTCGTCGAACACGCGCTCCAGGCGCTCGCGGAGCTCGGGCGAGCCCGACCACTCGTAGCCGAACGACAAGTCGTCGAGCGAGACGCCGTCGCCAGAGGCCGAGCCAGTGGTCGACAGCGCCGCCGGCATGGGCGCTCCGCTTTCGGCGGCCGCGAGCGCGGCCAACGCGTCGTCGGGGTAGTAGAACCGGACGTGGCGGGCGTAGCGCGACTGCGGATTCAAGTCCCCTCCCCTGCTGGGGCGGGGTGCTGAGTCGAGCGTGACGTGGTAAACGCGGCGGTCGGTCGAGATGACGACGTTCGTCGTCACGTCGTACGCCAGAGGCTTCACGACCACGAGCGGCGTCCGCCCACCCGGCCCTGTCGTCGTGAGGTCGATGGCGAACCGCTCGGTGTCGCCGGCGACGACGCCCAGGACGGTCTCGCCCTCTTCGAGCTCGACCACCGACGCCCGGAGCGGCGCGCAGGCGAGCACCGGCTGGGTGTGGCCGAATGGGAAGACCCACACGGCCGACTGGCGGAGCACGCCCGCGCGGCCTGTCCGCTGGTACTCGCGGACGAGTTCGCCGAGCGCCTCCTCCATCTCGCCCGCGGTCACCACTACGGCGCCGCCGTCGAAGCCGTCGCCGACCGGACGACCGACGGCGCGCTCCGCGACGCCAGAGGCCGGTGTGGCGCTGAGGTCTACGACGGTCTGAACGTCTGGTGTGGCCTCTGGCGACTGCGCTGACGCCGAGGCGGCGAAGACGAGGAGGGCGGCGAGAAGGGGGAGTCGGGCGAACATGGAGCAGGGTGTCGGCTAGGGTCTAGACCCTAGGTGGCTAGGGGCGGAGGGTGTCTGGACGGGCCGTGGGTCGGGAATCGGGCGTCGGGCGCGCGAGGACGCCCCGGAGCGCGGGCGCCTCGTCGGGCTCGGCCTCTGGCGCCTCGGGCTCGTCGTCCTCCACGTCGGTCGCGCCCGCGAGCGGGCTCCACGAGAGGTCGGTCACGAACACGCCCAACGGGTTCCGCTCGACGCCCTCGGTCGTCGTCGGCGGCGCCACCACGACGGACAGGTAGCCCTCCCACGCCCGCTCGGTGTCGCCGCGCTGGGGCGACGACTCGGTCTCGTTCCACGTCACCCGGTACGTCCGGGCGCCAGAGGCCGCTCCGGGTACCGGGATCACGGCGACGACCTCGACGCTCCGCCGGGCGCCCTTGCCCAATCGGCGTGGGTCGTTCTGCGGGTCGGAGAAGTAGCCCTCCAGGAACGTCCGCGCGTCGCCGCCGACGTAGGCGTAGGCCCGGTAGACGGCGTCGCGCTGCGCGACCGGGTCGGCGTATACCGTCCGGATGTTGGAGACGAACGCCGAGAGCGCTGCGATCACGACGCGGTCGGCGACCGCCGGGACCGCCTCGGCAGGCGCGATCGCGGACGCCCGGCCGAGCCGGTCGACCTCGACGACGTACGGCACGACCCGGCTCTGGGCCGCGAGCGTCACCAGCCCGGCGATGGCGAGCGCGAGCACGGCGAACGCGAAGAAGGCGGCGACCTGCCAGTTCCGCTTGCCACGCGCGAGGTCGGAGAACGCGCGGTGGAACTCGGACCGGCCGCGGAGTACCTCCGGCGGCGTCTTCCCGTCGTAGTCCCAGCCCTCGGGCTTCGGGCTCTGCCGCGTCGACGGAACGGTCCCGTTGGAAGACGGGCGGCGGAGACGAGACAGCGGCATGGACGGCGGGAGGCTTCTGCTCCCTGAGCGCGCTCGCAGGGTTCGGAGGCTCACTCCCTCTCGCCCATCTGCTGCAGGCGCTAGCCCCGATCCGCTCACTACGTAGATTGGCGTAACGTTGATCGGCATAACCCATGAACAACCCCTTCGAGTTCGGCCGCGAGCTCTCCGCCACCGAGATCGTCGACCGGACGGACGAGGTCGACACCGTCGTCCGCGCGCTCCGCGGGCGCGAGCGGCTCTTCCTCATCGGCCCGCGCCGCTTCGGCAAGACGTCCATCCTCCGCGCCGCTGCCGAACGGGCGGAGGCCGAGGGCGCTGTCGTCTTGCGGTACAACGCCGAGGGCTACCCGTCGCTCACCGCGCTCGCCGAGCGGATCGTCGCCGACGGCGCGAAGCGGCTCACCGGGCCGGTCCAGAAGGCGGGGCGCAAGGTGCAGGAGGCGTTCGGCGCGCTCCGCCCCCAGCTGAGCTACAACCCCCTCACCGACACGTTCTCGGCGTCGCTCGCGGCCGGAGCGCGCAGCCCCGACGCCACGCTCATCGCCGACGCGCTCACAGGCATCGACGCCCTCGCGGCAGACGCCGAGCACCCCGTCGCCGTGGTGATCGACGAGTTTCAGCGCGTCGTCGAGGACGGCGGCGTGAGCGCCGAGGGACAGGTCCGCGCCGCCGTCCAGACCCACGACCACGTCGGCTACGTGTTCGCGGGCTCGAAGACGCGGATGCTGGCCGAGATGACCGGCGACGAGAGCCGCCCGTTCTACCGCCTGGGCGCGCGGCTCTTCGTCGGCCCGGTGCCCCGCGAGGACTTCCGCCCCGCCCTCGCGTCCGGCTTCGCCGACGCCGGGCTCGACGTGTCCGAGGGCGCCGTCGAGGCGATTCTCGACCTCGCCGAGGATGTCCCGTACAACGTCCAGCGGCTCGCCCACGAGGCGTGGGCCGAAGCGCTCGCCACGGGCGAGCCGGTGACGGCCGAGCGCGTCCGGGCCACGCTCGAGCGCTTGGCGAGCCGAGACGACCCGTTCTACACCCAGACGTGGAACGGGCTCAGCCGGACCCAGAAGCAGGCGCTCCTCGCCGTCGCGCGAGAGGGTGGGACCGGGTTGTACGCCGGCGAGCTCCTCCGCGCCTACGACCTCTCCTCGCCGAGCACGATGCAGGCGGCCATCGCCGGGCTCGTCAAGGCCGGCGTCGCGCGCGAGGAGGAGCACCAGGGAGGGGTCCGGGTGCGGCTGGAGGACCCCTTCTTCGCGGCCTGGCTCAGGCTCTTCGTCGCCGGGTCTTGAAGCCTGCAGCATGAGAGCGCTGGGCCACGGCACAGGGTGTACCTACGATTCCATGTAACCACGATTACACCCTGCGGGCCGAGCCAGAACGGAGGGGACGCGCCGGGGCCTACACGGACGCGAGCGCCTTGACGAAGCCGGGCTGGAAGTCGCGCGTGAGGAACGAGGACGCCTTCGACGGCAGCACGATCACGAGCAGCGCGAACGTGATCGCCCCGCCCAGGACGGCCAGCATCGGCGCCACGTCGCCCGGGTTCGACTCGATGATGGGGAGCCACGCCTCCGCGATGTCCATCCCGACGGACACGAGGAGGAAGAGCAGGAACAGCTTGATCCCGACCGCGAACACGTAGGCCACGAACCGGTCCGCCAGCGACGCCGTCCCGCGGAACGCGGCGAACCCGAGCACGAGCGACCCGCACGCCAAGACGAGGAACGACTCGACGAGCACCAGGACGACCATGCCCGCGATGACGGCGAAGAGCACCTCCATCACGAGCGCGGCGATGGCCACGAGCACGATGTTGGTCAGCGTTGGGCCGTCGATGTCGAGCAACGACAGCTCCTCGAACATGGCCCCCACCATCGACGTCGAGATCTGCACGCCGAGACCCAGCACCTCGCCGGGGCTGAACGTGCCCGGGGAGGCCGACTGCCCCGCCGCGAGGAACCCGTTGATGACCGGCGGGAACCACTGGTCGAACGTCGCGATGAGCCCGAAGGCGAACGCGAGCCACCCCAGCTTGACGACGAGCCCGGTGAGCACCTTGTACGGACCCTCGGCGCGGAGCGTCCAGAAGAGCCCGCTGAGCGCGATCTCGATGATCGCCAGCACGCCGAACGTCCCGCGCGCGATGGCGAGGAGCGCGGGCCGGGCCGAGTCGGCCGCCGTGCGGAAGTCCTCGACGATCGTGTCGAGCACCTCCGGGGGCGGGAGCTGCGCCGCGGCCTCTGGCGCGAGCACGAGGGCGAGGGCCGCGAGTCCCGCTCCACCGAGCACGCGGCGCGCGCGGGGCCGCTGGCGGTCGGCGTCGAGAGGTCGGAGGGGCAGGCTCGTCACGGGCTAGTCGATGGTTTGAGGGACGTCCGGGCCGGGGCCAGCCCGCATCCCGTCGATGAACGTTTGGGAGCGCTGGCGTTGGAGCGCGATCCGGGCCTTGGCGTACCCGCGCCGCGCCTCGGTCTCGTCCAAGCGGCCGCCCAGGTCGGAGCGGACGCCCTCGGCGACGTAGGCCCGGTAGACGTCGACGCAGGCGCCCTCGCGGGCCGCCTTGTGCCCGTCGATGGCGGCGCGGAGGCAGAGCTCGGCGGCGTCGAGGTAGGCTCCGCTCTGGGCCTCCTGCTGGGCCGTCCAGTAGGCCCCGTCCGCGTCGGGGTTGGCGGGGCAGGGCTCGGTCGGCGCGACGTCGAGGCACGCCTGGAGGTGGGCGACGCCCGGCGCGGCCTCGCTCGGCGTGGCCTCTGGCGCATCGCCAGGGCCACAGTCAGCGGTGAGGACGACGAGAGCGGCCAGGAGCACGGAGGAGACGGAGCGGGGCATGGGTCTGGAAACGAGTGAGAGGGCCATCGCCACCGACGCTAGGCGACGGCGGTGACGGCCCTCCCGTCATCCGGTGAGCCGGGCGCTACTCGATGACCGGGCCGCGGCCGTAGTCGCGACCGCCCATCCGGCGGGCGTAGTCGCGGCTCCGCGCCGTCTGCGCCTTGCCGACCTCGCGGGCGTAGGCCTGCACGGCCGCCTCGCTCGCCTCGGCCCGGGCCGCCTGGTCGACCTGGAGCATCATGACCTGCCGGAGCATCTGGGTCTCCTGGGCCTGGTAGGCCTGGATGGTCCCCTGGAGCTCGGCGACCTGCTGGGCGCTCGTCGCCGCGCGGACCTGGCTCTGGAACCCCTGGAGGTCGCGGCGCGACGCCTGGAGCTGCGTTGCGTGCTCGCGGAGCGCTCGGAGCGTGTTGAGCGATCCCGAGAGCTGGTTCTCGAGCACACGCCCGATCTCGGCCGTCGGGTCGGCGAGGTCGAACGAGCGGTACGCCTGGTCGAACTCGCGCCCGAGGTTGGCCGACGAGTAGGCGAGCTGGCCGCCGGAGGCGATCGTCCGGTCGAGGTGCGACATGAAGCCCGTCACGTCGCGGACGTTGTAGGACCGGAGCTTGCGGACGTTGTCGCGGAAGGCCCGGAGCTGGTCGCGCTGGGCGCGGAGCTGCTGGATGATCTGGCGGCCGTTCATGACCGACTTCGCGATGTGTGCCGGGTCGACGACGGCCCACTGCGCCTTCGCCTCCTGGGCGGGCGCGAGAGCGACGAGGGCGAGCATCGCCGCGAGGCCGACGGAGCGCCGGAGGCGGAGAATGCGCGCGAGGCGCAGGGACAGGCTGGGACGGAGCATGGGGTCTGGGGGCTCGTGGAGGGGGGCGTCACCCCGAGAGCGCGGTCCGGGCCTCTGGCGGCTCACTGTCAGCTATGGCGGTAGAATCTGTCCTATGGCCAAGACCTGGAAAGATCACCTTCTACGCTCAGGACTCCCCCTCGAAGCTGACGTTCGTCGCTTCCTGGAGGGTAGAAGCGGCGTCATTGGAGGTGAGTACACCTACTTCCGTTCGGACGAGCAGGGCGTCGAGCGCGAGTTCTCGTTCGACGTCGACGCGACGTTCATCACGGATCCCTACTTCTTCTCCCTCGCGGTGGAGTGCAAATACCGCCATCCATCAACGCGGTGGGTGTTCACGCCGCACCGTTACGGTGCGCTAGATGAGACATTTCCGACGGACGTCCTCCACGCTCAGGACTACTTCATCGAGCGCAATTTCCCCTTCAGACACCGCCCCTTCCCAGTTCTCGGCCCCCTCTGCGCGAGCGGTGTCGAGATCACTCAGTCTGGCCCGAACCCCAACGCGATTACGCGGGCAGTCTCGCAACTCGTGTACGCCCTACCCGAGCAACTCGCAGGGTCTTGCGAGACTCAGCTCGGAGGAGGGCACTTCGCCGACACCATTTTCAGTCACGTACCAGTCGTCGTGACGACAGCACCTCTGCTGCGCCTCCACGACGACGCCACGATCGCAGACGTGCTCGGTGCTGGCGACATCGAGGATGTTGCCTCATCGCATAAGGTTGTCGTGCTCAACGCTGGAGGGGGAGCCCAGCTCAAGGCTCACGCCGAGCGGGTTTACAACGACTTTGTGACGAGGTGTGGTAGAGATCGCCTGGGCGAGAGTCTATCGGCGTTTACCAGCGATGTCGAGCATTTCACGAGCGTTATGGTCAATCACTACTGCCCATCTGCTGTGGTCGTGGCTCAATACGAGCACGGCGGCGGCGGGCTAGCGGAGGTGCTGGACTACCTCGACCAGATCGCACGCCCCCCGGACAGCCTGCTGGATGCCCTAGAAGGAGACCGGCGACGCCTCGGCCAAGCGACCCGTAGACGCGCGAAGATCTTTGATTCGGGCCAGTCAGAAAGGCCGGAACAGGACTGATAGTGGCTGTAACCGACACCCGGAGATTCTACAGCGAGTCAAGGTGATCCCGAGCCGAGGTGAGACAACAGTGCCTCCGATTCGGCATCTAGCCCGCAGAGGCGGAGCCACTTGGCGGGCCACCGCTCTCCGTCAGCGTCTGCCAGCCGTGCCGCTTCGCGGACGGTCTCGTCGGCCGAGCGGCCGGGGAGCGTGCCCAGAAACGCCATCTCGAGCGGACCGAGCGCGAGGTCGAACGTCCGGGCGCCCGACGGCGAGCGGACGTAGTAGTCCCGCTTCTTCCGTGCCCGCGCCAGCCGCGACACCTCGGCCTCGTTGAGACCCAGCCAGCGGTATAGCGCCGCCGTGTCGGGCTCGGCGGCGTCGGGGTTGGGCAGGAAGATCCGCGTGGGGCAGCTCTCGACGAGGAGCTGCGCACCCTTGACGCCGGGGTCCCGGAACTGGGCTGGGCTGTGTGCCACAACCACGACGGCCGCGTTCCGCTTGCGGAGGGTCAGGAGCCACTGCCGCAGGCGGTCGGCGAAGCGGCCATGCATGAGCGCCGCCCAGGCCTCCTCGATCACGATGAGCGTCGGCGAGCCGTCCAGGCCCTCCTCGACGCGGCGGAAGAGGTACGTCAGCGCGGGCACGAGCACGCGGTCCGACATCCCGACCAGGTGCGAGAGCTCGACGACCTGATGCCGGACGGCCTCCTCTCCCCTCCCGAAGGAGTCGCGGTCAGCGTCGAAGAGCTGGCCGTACGGGCCTTCCAGCGTGTAGGGCCGCACGAGCGCCCGGAGCCGCTCGTCGCCGAGTCCGACTAGGAGCGCCGTCAGCGTCCGGTCCTCGGGCGGGCTCTCCGCCAGCAGGCCGACGGCGTGGGCCAGGCGACCTCGCTCGTCGGGCGAGAGCCGCTCGCCCTGGAGCTCGACGAGGGACTCGACCCAGTCCACGGCCCACGTCCGCACCTCGGGCCGGTCCACGTCGCGGAGCGGCTGCATCTCGACGGGGCGACCGGCCGCCAGCGGCCCGGCGAGGTCGTAGTGCGCCGCGCCCATCGCTCGGCCGGAGACGTAGTGCGAGTAGCCGACGTCGAACGTCACCGTGCGCGCCCCGGCGTAGCGGCGCCACTGCGCGAGGATGAGGCCGACGAGGACGGACTTGCCCGCACCCGTCGCGCCGACGACGAGCGTGTGGCCGACGTCGCCCTCGTGAAGGCAGAGCCGGAAGGGCGTCGAGCCGTCCGTCTTCGCCCACAGCAGCGGCGGCGAGCCCGGGGGGAAGAGCCCGCTCGGTACCTCGCGGTGCCCGCCCCACGGGGCCGTGAGCGGGAGCAAGTCGACGAGGTTGTCGGTCGACAGGACGGGGCGGCGGAGGTTGGCGTGGCCGTGGCCCGGCAGGGAGCCGATAAGGGCGTCGACGGCGTTCACGTCCTCGACGCGGCCCGTGAACCCGAGGTCGCGGACGGCCTTGAGGAGCCCGGCCGCCCGGTCGTCGGCCGCCCGGCCG
The DNA here is from genome assembly GCA_038746285.1 of Bacteroidota bacterium. NCBI lineage: Bacteria > Pseudomonadati > Bacteroidota > Bacteroidota bacterium. The sequence goes on along the minus strand of JBCDKT010000026.1, from coordinate 9,243 downwards.
CTTTCCGCCATCACGACGGCGCAGGCCGTGAGGTAGCCGAAGCGGAGCTCGCCGCCGGTGTTCGAGGCCCGCGCGGCGCCGGCGTCGAGCACCATCTGGCTCGCGTTCGCGTCTTGGAAGGCGAGGTCCATATCGGTGTCGTGGCGCTTCTCCTTCGAGGCCATGTCCTTGACCCAGTCGCCCGCGCCGCGCCGCTTCTGGAACCACCCGAGCTGGGCCTTTCCGATCACCTTGGTCGCCGTTGCGGGCGAGAACGGCAGGAACCGAAGGCTCCACCGGTACGGGAACGGCAGCCGGAGTAGCGGGTCGGCGAGCCCAGGCGTCGTCGCGTTCGGGTAGCCCTGCACGGCGACGACGCGGACGTGCTTGCCGCCCACGCGCGGCTCGAAACCGCCGACGAAGGGCTGGTCGGCGAGCGCGTAGTCGAGGTACGCCCCATGCCCCGGCACGCCGACGGCGTGGGGCAGCCCGGTCAGGCACTCGTGGAGATGCAGGAGCAGGTCCGCGCTCCCGAGCCGCTCGATCCGGACGGCCGACGAGAGGCGGTCGCGAAGCCCGCGCGCCTCGCGCTCGAACTGGCCGAGGAGCCGGTCCCAGTCGACGCCAGAGGCCCCGTCTCGTCCGGCGACTACGGCCTTTTGCAGGCGGCCGACCAGTCCCGGCGGCGGCGTGTAGGTGAGCGAGAAGACCGACTCGGTCTCGTAGTGCTCGGCGGTCGCCGTGTAGCGGGCGCGCCGCGTCTCGTCGACGAGCGCGCTCACAGGGTCCGGGAAGTGGCACTGCTCGGGCGGCGCGTAGCCGATGGCCTCGCGGCGGACGGCATCGGCGTGGACCATCCAGCCGTCGCCGTAGGCCGAGAGCGCGGCGCCGACGTGCGTTGCCAGCGCGGCGACCTCGCCCGTAGTCGAGGACGCGAGGTCGCGACCCCGGACGCGCCAGGCGGCCAGGAACGAGCCGTCCTTCGTGAGCACAACTCCCTCCCCTACTAGGAATCCCCAGCCGAGAAGGTCCGAGAGTGCACGCGGCGCCTTCCGGTGCTCGCGGAGCTTCCCAAACGCGGCGGCGCCCAGGGACCCCGCGGCGAGGCCGGCGGCGGCAGAAATCAAGCTCATGATCTAGGGTCTAGACGCTAGGGACTAGCCGTCACGGCTAGGGCGTGGGAACGGCCGGGCTCGGCTTGCGGACGGGGCCAGAGGCGTGTGGGAGCGCGTCGTAGGCGTCGGCCTGCGTGAGCGTCCGCACGACGAGGTGCGGCAGGAGCTCGTCGTCGGCCGAGAGCCGGACCATGAGTGGGTGGACCACGCCGACGGTGAGGAGCACGACGCCCGCCGTCGCCCACGAGAGCCCCATGAGGTAGCCCAGGCAGACGACGAGCGTGACCTCCAAGACGAGGAAGGTCCGGTCGACCCCGGCGTAGCGCGGCGTCCGGACGAGCGACTGGTGGACGGGCCGCTCGGGGAGCTTCCCCCCTCCCCCGCTGCGGGCCGCGCTCAAAACGTCGAGCCCGAGATGCCGAGTGTGGCGGCGAACGAGGCCGCGCCGATGGCGACGCCGAGACCGAGCACGGCCTGGCCAATCCGCTTGACGCCCTCCTCGTTCTTAGTGAACGCCCACACGATGCCGCCGGCGGCGAGCGCGATTACGGCGACGAGCCGGATCGTGTTGCCGGTGAGCGCGTCGGCGATGGTCTGGAGCGGGCCGTCCCACGGCATGGCCGCGCCGCCAGAGGCCGCGGCGGGGTCGGCGAGGACGGCCGCGAGGGCGAGGAGCGTGAGGGCGCGTCCGACGAGGACACGGCGGCTAGAGTCGGGCTGGAGCGAGCGGGGCATGGGCGTGGGGTGGAGTGAGGGGTCGCGGCGGCTCGCCAGAGGCTCTGGAGGGCCGCCTACTGCGCGAGAGCGCGGCGGGCCGCGTCCGAGGCTCACCCGGGCGACGTCGCGCTCACAGAGGCGCTCAGACGGGCGTGAGCTCGTAGGCCCCGCCCGTCTTGCCCTCGACGCGGACGAGCTCCGTCACGCGCCGCCCCTGGTTGCCGCCCTGGATCACCAGCACCACGCCGACGGCCTCGGCCACCAGCTCGTGCTGGGGCGGCACGTTGGCCCGCTGCGCGAGCCGTCCGAGCCGGTGGAGCGCCCCGAGCGCCGTCGTCGCGTGGAGCGTCGCGCACCCGCCGGGGTGGCCGGTCGCCCAGGCGTCGAGGAGGTGGAGCGCGGCCTCGTCGCGGACCTCGCCGACGACGATCCGGTCGGGCGTGCAGCGGAGCGTGTGGCGGACAAGGTCGGCGAGTGAGACGTCGTCGGACGTTCGGAGCGCGAGGTGGTCGTCGGCCGTGCACTGGAGCTCGCCCGTGTCCTCGAGAACCACGATCCGCTCCTCAGGGAACTGGCCGGTCATCTCCCGCAGGAGCGCGTTGCACAGCGTCGTCTTCCCCGACCCCGTCCCGCCGCAGACGAGGACGTTCTCGTGCTCGCGGACGGCCTTTCGGAGCGCGTCGCGCTGCTCGGCCGTCATCACGCCCGTGTCGACGTAGCTGTCGAGGCTGAACACCCGCGCGGCCCGCTTGCGGATCACGAACGAGGCCGCCGCCGCGAGCGGCGAGAGGAACCCCTGGAGACGGGCGCCCCCGAACGTCTCGTCCGGGAGCTCGGCCTGGACCGACGGGGTCCCGCCGTGGAGCGCGTCGCCGTGGAAGGCGGCGACCGCGTGCAAGAACTGCTCGACGCGGGCCGGGCGGAGCCGGGCGCCCGCGAGCACCTTGCCGTGCGAGTGCGTGTCGAGACGGAGGCGGCCGTCGGCGTTGGCGTACACCTCGGTCACGTCGTCGTCGGCGAACGCGCGCACGACGTCGGGGCCGAGGTACCGCTCCATGAGCTCGCGGTAACGGGCCTCGCGGTCCCCGCCCCCGCCCGGCGGTGGGGCCTCAGGCGAGGGCGAGGAAATCATCGGGGGCACGGCGGCTGGAAAGTGGGGACCCGCGTTTGGCCGGGCTCACCGGGCTATCACCTCGTTCGGAGAGCGGTTCGGGCGGATCCGCTGGGTAGAGCGCGGTGCAGCTTGAACGTGGCTCACGACTATTGCTAGGATCTAGACCCTATGCTCTAGGCGAACACGAGCATGGCTCATGGCTCTGTCCAGAGCGGTCGGACGCGCTCCAAGACGACGCGGACGGGACCGGCGTAGCGGGAGTCGATGGAGGTCGGGACGCGGCCCGAGTGGAGCCAGTACTCACCGGGACCGAGGGCGTGGACCCCGAACTGAGGCCGGACGGAGCGGCCCGCGCGGTCGCGGAGGAGCGGGCGGCTCGCGGGCAGGAGCCTTTCCCCCACCCACACGCCTGCGCTGTCGACGCGGACGGTGTCGCCGGGGAGTCCCGCGACGGGCTTCGCCAGGGGCCGCACGCCGTCGGAGCGGTTCGCGCCACCTGGGCACCGCCCGTTCGTCCAGTACCGCCCGAGCCGTAGGACCGCCAGCGTGTCGGGGCAGGCCGCGATGATATCGCCGCGCGCGACGGGCCGCTCCCCTACCGCCGAGGCGATGTAGAGGCCGCGTGGTAGGCTTGGCGTCGTGTTGACGCGGACGCCGGACGCCGTCGCCACGAGAACCACGAGGACTCCGACGACCAGCGCTAGCGGCCACATGCGAAATCGAGTTGTGGTCGCTCCCCTGACAGCGGTGGTGGCACAGTGTCGTTCTAGCATCAAGGCTCTAGTTGTCCTTTTCCACAGCGCGTCGGCACCGCCCAGAGGCTCATATCATATAGTCTAGCGTCTAGACGCTCGACAATAGACCCTAGCTAGTAGTATCTAGGAGGCAGGACCCAGCCCTCTCCCTCGTGCGCGTCATCGCCTTCAGCAACCTCAAAGGCGGGTCGTCCAAGACGACCTCCTCGCTCTCGGTCGCCGCCGAGCTGGCTCGGCGGGGCCACCGCGTGCTTCTCGTCGACCTCGACCCCCAAGCCACGCTCACGAAGTCGGCCGGACTCGACCCGTCCCACGCCGCCGCACGGTTCCTCAAGGGCGAGGTCGAGGCGTCGGACGCCGTCGAGACGCCGGACTGGGACGGCGCGCTCGGCGATGGCGGCGGGGCTCTCCATCTCGTCCCCGCCAGCCGCCAACTCGTCCAGTTCGAAGGCCAGGCCGTCGCCCGGCTGGCGAACCGGCTCGTCGGGCTCCTCGACGCCGTCGAGGCCGACTACGACTTCGCCGTCATCGACTCGCCGCCCCAGGCGTCGGCGCTCGTGACGGCCACGCTCGCGTCCGCCGACGAGGTCTACGTCCCCGTGGCCTCGGGGCGCGGCGCGCTCGACGGTCTCGTCGACGTCGTCGAGCTCTCGAAGCGGTTCGGGACGACGCCGGTCTCGGGCGCCTTCGCGACGCGCGTCAACGTGTCGAGCCACCACGACCTCGACCTCGCCGCGTACGTGGCCGAGCAGGCGGCTGGGCCGGACGGGGAGGGGGGACTCAAGACATACGTCCGCGAGACCGTCCGTGTCCGCGAGGCCGAGATGGCCCGCGTCCCGCTCCCGTTCTACGACCCGTCCTCGACGGCGGCGCAGGACTACGCTGCGCTCGCCGACGAGATCGAGTCGCGGCCGTCACCGCGAATTGTATAGCCCCTAGTCTCTAACGCCTAGACCCTAGTACCTATGGCGAAGTCTCGCAAGCCCCGCCTCAACATCGAACCGGCCACGACCGAGGGGACCGCCTTCGAGGGCGCGTTCGGCGCGGCCACCCCGCCGGTGACGGACGAGCCCCTCAAGACCGAGAGCCCGAAGCCGAAGAAGAAACCGCGGCAAACGGCCTCTGGAGGAGCCGTCGGACCGGCCAAGCCCGTCCAGCGGCCCGAGGCACCCGCGCCGGGCGACGACGAGTACGACCGGATCGTCCAGGGCAACTGGAACGTCCCGGCCTGGATGCGCGCGAAGGTCCGGGCGGCGGCCGAGGAGGGCGGCGTAAGCCAGAACGACGTGGTCCAGGAGGCGCTCCGACAGCACCTGGAGGAGACCGAGCGGGGCAGGGGAGGAGGGTTCGCCCTCGAAGCCCGTCACTTCGGCCTCCGGCGCGGCGGGAGGTAGCACCGCTACTCGCGCTCGGACTTCCACGTGACGGCGACGGCCCCCGCCAGCGCGGCGAGGGCACCGAGCACGACGCCGACCGCCCACGGCGTGGCGCGGGGCGTCCGCCGGACCTCCCACGGGAGCGCTCGGAGCTCGGCAGAGAGGTCGACCACCGAGGGCTGGCGGTCGCCCGCGGCGGTGCTGGCCGCCCGGTCGATAGTCAACCGGAGGACCTCAGTGACTGCGTGAGGCACCCGACGACGCTCAGACCGCTCCACCAGATCGCGGAGCAGCACGCCGAGAGCGTACACGTCGGACGCGGGCGTCGGCTCGCCTCCTGCTACGACCTCGGGGGCCGTGAACCCGTAGGTGAAGGGCCGCCACGACGGGGGAGGGGCACCATCGCCAGCAGAGCACTCGCTCGATGAGCGCCAGCGCGCAGCCACGCCGAAGTCGAGGAGCTTGGCGACCGGACGGCCCTCGTCGTCGTCGGTGACGAGCACGTTCTCGGGCTTGACGTCGCCGTGGACGAGCCCGCGGTTGTGCGCGTGCCGGACGGCCTGGCAGACCTGCTCGAAGAGCGCGAGCCGGTCGCGGAGGCCGAGCCCCCGGCGACGGGCGTAGGCCGTGACGGTCTCGCCGTCCACGTGCTCCATCGCGAAGTAGGGCCGCCCGTCGGGCGTGGTGCCCGCGTCGTAGAGCCGGGCCACGTTGGGGTGGGAGAGCCCCGCGAGGTGCCGCCGCTCCTCCAGGAACCGCTCGGTCTCGGGGTCGGCATCGGGGTCTACGACAATCCCCGAGAGCACCTTCAGCGCGGCCCGAAGTCCGATGTCCGGACGCTCGGCGAGGTAGACGACGCCCATACCGCCCCGCCCGATCTCGCCCAGGACGCGGTACTCGCCGACGGCGTCTCCAGGCGCGAGGGACGGGTCGGCGACGCACGCCGCGAACGACTCGGCCGCCGACCCCGAGAGGAATCCGGCCTCCGGCGCGGCGCTGACGGCGCGCGCGAGCCGGGCGGCCCGCTCGCCGAGGTCGAGCGACAACGACCGTGCCCGCTCGACGATGGCCTCCCGCCCGTCGGGGGCGGCGTCCATGAGCAGGTCGAGGAGGACCCCGTCCACGCGGACGGCGCTCCCCACGGGGTCGCCCCCCAACGCCTCGTCGATCAGGCGTCGGAGGGCATCAAGTGCGTGCGGCCCGGCGGCGTCCCCGCCGTCCGGTTGGGCGGGGGAGGGGCTCATCTGTGCTCTGGCGCTTCGGCTGAGGCGGCCTCGGAGACTGCCTCTCCAGAGACCGCGTCGTCGGTGACGTAGGCGTAGAGCAGCACGCGGGCCTTCTCCCAGTCCCGCTTCACGGTCGCCGGGCTCGTGCCCGTGGCCTCGGCGATCTCCGTGATCTCGAGCCCCGCGAAGAACTTGAGCTCGACCACCCGGCGGAGCCGCTCGCCGCGCGGGCCGACGCGACGGAGCCGCTCCATCGCCGCGTCGAGGTCGACGGTGAGCGCGGCCCACCCCTCGGCGCCCATCGGATCGGAGCCCGCCCGGACGTCGTGCTCGCTGAGCGGGAGCGCCCGGACGCCGCCCCCGCGCTTGTCGGCGCGGCGCTTCCGGGCCGCACTCACGAGCACGTTCCGCATCGCGCGGGCGTAGAGCCCGAGCGGCACGGCGTCGCGCTGCCCGATCTCGCTCGCCTCGCGCGTGGACTCCCGCTGGAGCGCGAGGTACGCCTCGTGGACGAGCCCCGTCGTCCCGAGCGTGATCCCAGGGCTCTCGCGCGAGCGGAGTCGCCTCGCCATCGTCCGGAGGTCGGCGTAGACGGCGCGCTCGGCGTCGAGGGCCGTGCGGATCGAACGGACCGAAAGCGTCCGTCGGGTCGTGCGGTCGGGGAGGTGGGCCGTGGCGATCATCGGGCGGGGTAAGGAAGGCGGAGGGACGAGAGGTGGGCTAGCGGCCGGATCAGCGGAGGGCGCGGACCGCCAGCGTGGCGATGGCGACGCCCTGGATCCGGATCATGCGCGCGGGCAGGCGCTGGTCGGAGAAGTCGGGGTTGGCCGCGACGAGGACGACGTAGGACCCGTCGCGGGCGACGCGCTTGAGCGTGTTCCCCTCGCCCTCGACGTAGACCGAGCAGATGTCCCGCTCGGTCGGCTCGACGTCGGGCCGCATGACAAGCGTCGTGCCCGGCCCGATGCCGTCATTGATCATCGAGTACCCCTCGACGTCGAGGAGGTAGTCGCCCGGCCGCATCTGGGGCACGAGGTCGGGGAGCGTGGCGACGAACTCGTCGGCCATCTGCGAGACGTCGGTGATCGGCCCGGCCGGGATGGTCCCAAGGCGAGGCCAGAGCTGGACGCGCTCGTTCCGGTGGCCCTCATCTGTGAGAGCGATTTGGAGCGGCACGCCTCGCCCGCCCGACGTGAGCCGGACGAACCCGGCGTCCTCGAGCTTGCGGAGGTGGGCATAAACGGCCGACGTGCTCTGAAGCCCCATCCGCCGGGCGAGCTCTCGGCCATTCGGGGCCTCGCCGCAGCGGCGGACGGCGTCCCGAATGAGACCGAGGAGCTCGGACTGGCGAGGGTAGAGCACGGGGAGGGGCGTGTGACGGGGTGGCTGTCAGTTTACACCTCTAGGTGATAACTGGGTCCCGGAAATCTTTATCGGAGTGAGGGAGAGGTCGTCACGCTGAGGTCCGTGCGCTCGCAAGTCGTTCGGAAATAAGAGTAAACGCGACGCAGGGAGCTGGCGGACTGTCGGTGAGCCGCGCCCGGCTAGCGGTGCCGACGGCGCGACCCCCGGTGACGCACCGTCGGCACCACCCACTCGACCGGACCCCGTCCACCTCTGCTATGACCCACAACCCGAACCCGCCCAACTCGACCGCCAACCTCGCCCTCGCTCGGTCCGTCGGGCGCTCCGTCGCAGCCGGGACACCGCTTTCGTCCGCCGAACTCTTCGCGCTCGCGGCCGACGCCTTCGGCGGGACCCTCGCCGAGGGCGCGTTCTCGCCCCGCGACGCCTACGACGCCGCCGAGCTCGGGCTCCACCTTCACCTGCTCCGCCTCGACCTCCCTCTCGAGGATGACCCCTCGGACGGGCTCGCCGAGGTCGAGCGGCTCTCGGCGCTCCTGCCCAGCCAGACGCGCCGGACGGCGGCGCAGAACGACTACCAGCAGTTCTCGACGCCCGCCGCCTACGCGGCGCTCTGCTCGTGGGTGAGCGGGGTGGGTGCGCGCGGCTCCGCGCGCGGGTCGCGTGTGATCGAGCCCTCAGCCGGGACCGGCGCGCTCTGCACGTTCGCCCTGGCCTCTGACGCGACGGTCCACGCCAACGAGTTGTGCGACCGTCGGGCCGACCTGCTAGCGGTCCTGCTGGACGAGGCGGGCCGCGACCCGTCCCGCACAATGACGCGCGAGAACGCAGACCACCTGGATGCCATCCTCCCGCCAGAGGCTCGCGCCGACGTTGTGCTCATGAACCCCCCCTTCTCGAGGACGGCCGGGCGGCTCGGGAGTCGCCGCGTCGTGACCGTCGGGACCGACCACGTCCTCCAGGCGCTGAAGCGCCTCGACCCGGGCGGGCGTCTCGTGGCCGTGCTCAGCGCGGGCGTCCGGCGTGGCAAGACGACGCACCGGGCCTTCTTCGAGGCCGTCGACCGCACCCCGTTCCGGCTCCGGGCCGACGTCGAGGTCGGCGGGGCCGTGTACCGGCCATACGGGACCTCCGTGCGCACGCGGGTCCTCGTCGTGGACCGGGAGCCGGAGAACGCTCCCGCGCGCAGCAGAGCATGCGTGGAGGCGTCCGTGGGAAGCGTGGCCGAGGCTCTGGGCGTCCTCGCGCCCGTCCAGGCGGACCGCTACTTCGGCTGATCGAAAGAAACAGCCTCGCTAATCGAAAGAATCGGCAGGGCAGACCGAGGGGTCGGGGCATCTGACGTGAGACGGGGAGCGGCACGCTCACCGAGGAGGGGAGGTTGAGCGACGGAGGGGTGTGATACACGAGACGGGACGTGCGCGGCCTGCCGCAATGCCGGGCCGATGGGCGAGCCCGTCAACGCGGCGGGCCGGAGTCCCCCAGAGCGGCCCTCCACGGGCCGCGGGCTGGGCTGAGCTCCGCACCACCAGCCAACAGGAAATCCCGTGGCTCCCTCTACATCCAGCGTCGCATCTCACGCGACCGAGTCCCAGG